>NZ_NFIE01000007.1:0-109965 GCF_002161605.1 [Collinsella] massiliensis
CCACTCTCCCTTGCGAGGTCGCCTCGGGCGCCCCAACTGCCATGCCGGCATCCCTGCCCGCCAGATTCTGCATTGCACCAAAGCATCCGGTATCCGGCTCTCAGATGCAACGACTTAAAGATAGGAGTGCGCCATGAAGAACAAAACGAACTTTGATCGTCGGCATGCCCTTGGATTGCTTGCATCGATTCCGGTACTTTTGACACGTCCTGTTTTTGCGTACGCAGAGGACGATTCAACGAAATGCGCGTCAGAAAATCAAGTCCCCTTCTCGAAGGAAAATGCGTCGGCCGCTGCCTTAAACTTAGCAGCTACTTTTGGAATCGCAGACCTGGTATGTTCTGAGATTATCCCGTTGTTTAACGAGGATGATTGCTTTATTGGATATATTGTTACCCTTAGAAAAAATGACAATCCTAATGGCTACGTCGTTTTGGATAGAACATCCGAAAACCTATTTACAGACTTCTCTTTCGCTGCTAATTCTCGGCCGCCTATAATTGTCGATGAACAATTTAATCTACCTAACAGCCATAGCCTTGATGAAACCGAAAATGCGCAAACGTTTGGAGCTGCGACTAAAATTTCGCCGTTTGAGTATCGAGTAAAACCGTATTACCCTGTCGATACGTTAGATTCTGAAACAATTTTGGATGACTACACTATTTCAGCAGACTATATATTTAGCAGTGGCAAGGTTACATATATGAAGACCTGGCCTCAATACTACGGTATTGAGTCGGATCAATTTATTCTTGATTGCGGTAGATATGCATGCGCAGTCGTTGCTTGCTATGTTTTATTAGGCTTTTTAGTAAATTATACAAGCCCTGATGGCGGTGTTAATAAGGCCGTATTTGATCAGCTTTGGACATATACAAACACGAAAGAGTATATCGATGAAGTGCTTGGCATTCCTTGCGGAGCAACTGGGCTTGAAGACGCAACAAAAGGACTTGCAAAGTATTGCAACGATAAATATGGAAAATACGGTAATTACCAGGTGTACGATCAGGTAACGCCAGCTGTAATTACTGACGCAATTGACAAGGAATATGGATGTCTGCTCTCTGTCAGACGGCAAGGGTTTGTCCCGCATGCATGTGTGGTTGAGGGGTATGTAAAAGCGACAATGCCTAACGGACTAAATGCAACTTACTTCATTATATACGACGGCTGGTATTCCCCTGGACGTTATGTTGACTTAACTCCATACCAACATGAAACAAGCTATCCGTTTGGGGCAGGATTAATTAAATGAACATGAAGCCAAGTCCAAATCAGATTGCCGCCATCTTGATTAGCTGCTTACTGATATGCGTCATCGCATTGGCGTGCTATTCATGCAGCAATCAGGACGAGATCATCTTCGATTCGAGACCGATGCTTAACAACGCGCGGTAAAAGTACCGACGTTTCAAAATAGTTCGCGCCCGCCCCCATAATGCGTTATGGGGGCGGGCGCGAAACAGTTGACTGTAAACTCTATAAACTAGACTAAAGCGCTTACGCGTCGCCGCGGGCGATGCGGTCGAAGGCGACGATCTGGATGGTGTCGCCGAGCTCCTTGCCGACCTTATCGGCGTACTTGGCGATGGTGAGGTCGCCGTCCTTGATGAAGGCCTGCTCGGTGAGGACGACCTCCTTGTAGAACTTCTCGAGGCGGCCGGTGGCGATCTTCTCCTGGATGGCCTCGGGCTTGCCGGACTCAGCGGCCTGGGCCTTGTAGATGCTCATCTCGTGCTCGACGGTCTCGGCGGGCACGTCCTCGCGACGGGCGCAGATGGGCGCCACGGCCGCGACCTGCATCGCGACGTCGTGCGCGAAGGCCTTGAAGGCCTCGGCCTGGGCGGTCTCGGGCTTGTCGAAGGAGAACTCGACGAGGACGCCGATCTTGCCGCCCATGTGGACGTAGCTCGAGCAGGCGCCGTTCTCGGCCTTGCGATAGGCGAAGCGGTTGATCTTCATGTTCTCGCCGATGACGTGAATGAGCTCGGTAAGCGCGGCCTCGACGGTCTCGCCGTCCATGTCGGTGGCGAGGAGCGCCTCGACGCTCTCGGGCTCGGTCGTGGCAACGACCTCGGCGAGCTTAGCGGCGAAGCCAGTGAACTTGGGGTTGGAACCCACGAAGTCGGTCTCGCAGGCGACCTCGACGAGCGCGGCGAGCTTGCCGTCCTCGGAGACGTAAGCGCCGATGGCGCCCTCGTTGGTGGCGCGGCCGGCCTTCTTCGCGGCGGCGGCGAGGCCGTTCTTGCGAAGGATGTCGACGGCCTTCTCCATATCGCCCTCGGCCTCGACGAGCGCCTTCTTGCACTCCATCATGGGCGAGTCGGTCATGTCGCGGAGCTCCTTGACCTGGGCGGCGGTGATGTTTGCCATGAGCGGATCCCTTCTATGAGATGCGGGTGATGAGACGCCCGCCCCGGTTGCCCCGGGACGGGGATGCGTTCGGGCGGGTTACTCGGCGGGAGCGGCCTCGGTCTCGGTGACGGCGACCTCGACGACAGCCTCCTCGGCGGGAAGCTGCTCGGCGGCCATCTCGGCCACGGTGACCTCGGGCTTGTCGCTGCCGGCGAGGCAGGCGTCGGCCATGAGCTCGCACATGAGCGTCACCGAGGAGATGGCGTCGTCGTTGCAGGGGATGCCGATGCCGTTGGTCGCCTCAATCTCATCGGGGTCGGAGTTGGTGTCGATGAGGGCGATCACGGGGATGTTGAGGCGACGGGCCTCCTTGATGGCGTTCTCCTCGCGCTTCGTGTCGATGACGAAGAGCGCGGCGGGCAGACCCTTGAGGTCGCGGGCGCCACCGAGGTTGGCCTGGAGCTTCGCGAGCTCCTTGGTGAGCACGGACTGCTCCTTCTTGCCGCGGAGCGCCATGGAGCCGTCCTCGACCATGGTCTCGAGCTCCTCCATGCGGTTGATGCGCGAGCGGATGGTCACGAAGTTCGTGAGCATGCCACCGAGCCAGCGCTGGTTGATGTAGGGCATGCCGCAGCGCTCGGCGGCGGCGCGCACGGGCTCCTGGGCCTGCTTCTTGGTGCCGACGAAGAGCACCTTGCCGGAGCGGGCGGCGTTGCGGATGAAGCTGTAGGCCTTGTCCGCGTTGACGATGGTCTGCTTGAGGTCGAGGATGTAGATGCCGTTGCGCTCGCCGAAGATGTAGGGCTTCATCTTCGGGTTCCAGCGGCGGGTCTGATGGCCGAAGTGGCAACCGGCCTCGAGCAGGGTGCGGATGTTGATCTTGGTAGCCATGTAAACCTCCTGTGGTTCTGCCTCCGCGCGGGGTCATCCCTTCCCCACCACCCGGGTCTTCGCTACCAGGGCCCGGGCACCACGGCAGGAAGGTAGCCGCGCGTGCGTGATACGGTACGTCGCCGAATCGGCAACGCACGGTATGATAGCAGCATCCGCCCCATATTCCAAGCCCGGAATCGCGTGCGTGCGAGATATCCGCGGATCGGCCACGAGCCTCGCTCAGCCGCGGGGATGCGCCTGGTGGACGGCGCCCTTCAGGCGCTCGGGCGTGAGGTGCGTGTAGAGGGTCGTGGTCGAGAGGCTCGCGTGCCCGAGGAGCTCCTGGACGCTCCGGAGGTCCGCTCCGCCTGCGAGCAGGTCGGTCGCGAACGTGTGCCGCATGACGTGGGGCGTCACGTCCGCGGGCAGGCCCGCCGCGCGGCAGAGGATCCGGAAGCGGTACCTGAGGGCGTTCGCATCCATGCGTCGCCCCCGGCTCGAGATGAAGAGCGCGCGCTGAGCGGCGTCCGCGTGCCCCGAGGCGCGCAGGAGCTCGGGCCTCCCCTGCTCCTCATAGCGGGAGACGGCGTCGAGCGCGCGGTGGTACACCGGGACGATCCGCTCCTTCGAACCCTTGCCGAAGAGGCGCACGGTGCGCGTCGAGCGGTCGATGTCTTCGATATCGAGCCGTGCGAGCTCGGAGATGCGCGCGCCCGTCGCATAGAAGAGCTCGAGCATCGCGGCATCGCGCAGGCCCGCCGGGGTGGTGGTATCCGGCGTCGCGAGCAGGCGGGTCATGTCGGCGGCGGTGATCGTCTGGGGCAGGTTCCGGGGGATCTTCGGCATCTGGATGGACGAGGCCGCCTCATGCTCGACGACGCCCTCGAACTGCGCCCAGCGGAAGAACGACCGGAGCGCGGAGAGGCGCGCCGCGATGGTGCGCGGAGCGTAGCGCGCCCGCTTCAGGTCGGCGAGGTAGCGCCGGAAATCGTGCGCCCCGGCGGCGAGCCCGTCGATGCCGTGGCGCGCGCACCACAGGCCGAAGGCCTCGATATGGCCCTCATAGGCGCGCACCGTCTCCGGCGAGCAGCCAGCGACGCGCGCGATGTAGGCGATGAACGCATCGAGCGCCTCGGCAAAGCGCGCGTCGAGCTCCGCGTCCGCCTCCCCTTCGCACTGTTTCGCGCTCATGGGCGCGCCACCGCCGCATCGAAGAGGTCGGGGCGGGTCGCGATGTAGCCGTCGAGGTCGCGCAGGGCGCGCTCGGCATAGGCGTGGTAGCGTTCGCGCTTGCCCCGCTTCACGCCGTCGGTGAGCGGCGGCACGAGGCCGAAGTTGACGTGCATAGGCTGGTAGTCCTGCGTCTCGGGGTCGGTCGCATACGCGACGAGCGCCCCGAGCGCGCCCGTCGCGGGCAGCGCGACCGGGTCGGCGCCGATGAGGTCCGCGTAGGTGTTGAGCGCGGCCAGGAGCCCCGAAGCGATGGCCTCGGTGTACCCCTCCGTCCCCGTGATCTGGCCAGCGAAGCGCACTGTGGTGCCGGGTACCGCGAAGGTGCGGTCGAGCACGTGGGGCGCATCGATGAAGGTGTTGCGGTGCATGACGCCGTAGCGGAAGAACTCGGCCTGCTCCAAGCCGGGGATCATGTGGAACACGCGGCGCTGCTCGGGGAAGGTCAGGTTCGTCTGGAAGCCGACGAGGTTATAGGCGCTGCCCTCCCGGTTCTCCGCACGCAGCTGGATGGCCGCCCACGGGCGTCGCCCGGTGCGCGGGTCGGTGAGCCCCACCGGCTTCATGGCGCCGAACCGCAGGGCATCGTGCCCGGTGCGCGCCACCTCCTCGGCGGGCTGGCACGCCTGGAAGAGCCCGCCCTTCTCGAAGTCGTGCAGCACGACGCGGTCGGCGGTGACGAGCGCGTCGATGAAAGCGTCGTATTCGTCCTTCGTGAAGGGCGCGTTGAGGTAATCGCCCGCGCCCTCCTCGCCGTAGCGCGACTGGCTGAAGAGCACGGAGCGATCGATCGTCGAGGCGTCGACGATGGGCGCCGCCGCATCGAAGAACGACAGGGCGTCTCCGCCCACGAGCGCATGGATCTTCTCCGAGAGCGCGGGCGAGCAGAGCGGTCCCGCGGCGATGACGCAGCGCCCCTCGGGGATATCGAGAGCCTCGGCGCGCACGAGCTCGATGGCGGGGCATGCCTTGACGCGCGCCTCCACGAGCTCCGAGAACCGCGTGCGGTCGACCGCGAGCGCGCCACCGGCCGGAACGGCGGCCTCCTCCGCGCACGCGAGCAGGGAGGAGCCCATGCGCGCGAGCTCGAGCTTGAGGAGACCCGCCGCGCTCTCGAAGCGCGTGGACTTGAAAGAGTTCGAGCACACGAGCTCAGCGAGGCCGGCCGTCGCATGCGCGGGCGAGGGCGTCCGGGGGCGCATCTCCACCAAGCGCACGGGCACCCCGCGCGCCGCGAGCGCGAGCGCGCACTCGCTTCCCGCGAGCCCGCCGCCGATAACCGTCACCGTCTCAAAAGCCATGTATGTCCTCCTTCGTTGAATCACCCCCTATTGTGGCCGAAGGTCGTCCGCTCGTGAAGCTCCTCCTTGGTAGGAGCATATCGGCCGTCGCGGAGCTGTTCGATGCGCCCCTCGATCACGAGCGCGCCGAGGAATTCCATGCAGCCGCGCGCGTCGAGGCCGATGAGCCGGGCAACCTCGTCCGAGCGCAGGGGTGAGGCCACGAGCGCGGATATGACGCGTCCCACCCGCTCGTCCTCCTCCACAGGACCCGTCGCCGGCCCGTGCGAGAACCGGAGCGTCCCGAAGATGCGCGAGATGGCAACCTCGAGCGCCTCCTCATCGGAGATGCAGCACGCGCCGGAAGCGATGAGGTAGTTCGATCCCCTCGAGTTCGGTGAGAAGATCGAGCCCGGCACCGCGAGCACCTCGCGCCCGATTGCGTCGGCCGCCTCCGCCGTGGAGAAGGTACCCGAGGGCATACCCGCCTCGCCGACGAACACCGCCCGTGCGAGCGCCGCGATGACGCGGTTGCGGCGCGGGAACAGGTACGGCCGGGGATCGCAGCCCCAGGGCACAAGCGACACGACCGCCCCGCCGGTGGCGAGCGCTCGCTCGATGAGGGGCGCGCTCGTCCGCGGGTAGACGACGTCCGCGCCGCACCCAAGCACGATGATGTGCTTCCCGTCCTGGCGGAGTGCCTCCCAGCCCGCGCATTGGTCGCACCCGAGCGCGCCGCCCGAGATGACGGTGAGCCCCGAGGCGACCGCGATGCGCGCGGCGAGCTCCGTCACCGCGGCCCCGTAGGGCGTTATGCGGCGCGTCCCCACGATGGCGAGGCCGGGGGCGGCGAGCACCTCGGGGTCCCCGCGGACGTAGAGGCGCTCCGGCGGATCCGAAAGGTCGAGGAGCGCGGGCGGGTAGAGCGCATCGCCCGGTGCGAGCTCCCGGCGAACATCAAGGTTTCGAGCATCCATTACGCCGCACCTCCCCGGTACATCGCTGCCTCGAGCACATGCGCGCGCCCGACTTCCGCGGACTCGTCGATATCCGCGATCGTCCGCGCGATGCGGCAGAGACGCTTGATGCCCCTCCCCGTGACGTGGAGCCGCTTCGATATGCCAAGGAGGGTGTCCGTCGCCTGGCCATCGAAGGAGAAGCCCTCGATGGCGCGGTCAAGCGCGGAGCCGCACGCGGGCTTGTCGATGCGGGCTGCCGCGCGCTCCCGCTCGGCGCGATACGCCCGGCCGCGGGCTACCATATCGCCCAGGTCCGCGGTTGAGAGCCCCTCGGCTCCCTTGATGATGAGCTCGGGCTCCGGGCGATGCACGTCGATGACGATGTCGATGCGGTCGATGAGGGGCCCCGCGAGCTTGGCGCGGTAGCGCTCGATGGCGCTCGCCGAGCAGCTGCACGGCACCTCGCGGTCGCCCAGATAGCCGCACGGGCAAGGGTTGCTCGCTGCGAGGAGCTGGAACCGCGAGGGGAACGCGTACGTCCCATCCACCCGCACGATGCGCACGCAGCCCTCCTCCATGGGTTGGCGCAGCATCTGGAGGACGTGCGCCGGGAATTCCGCGAGCTCGTCGAGGAAGAGCACGCCGCCATGCGCGAGGCTGATCTCGCCCGGCCGCACCGGCCTCCCGCCGCCGACGAGCCCGGCCGACGAGATGCTGTGGTGCGGGCTGCGGAACGGACGCCTGCCGGCGAGCAGACCTGAGAGGTCCTCGCCTGCGACCGAGTGGATGCAGAGGGCATCCTGCTGCTCGGCGCCCGCGAGGGCGGGCAGGATCGTCGTCATGCGGCGCGCGAGCATCGTCTTGCCCGAGCCTGGCGTCCCGACCATGAGCATGCCGAGCTCTCCCGCCGCGGCGACTGCCATCGCACGCTTGGCCTGCTCCTGTCCCACGACGTCGGCGAAATCGAGGGTGTCCGGCAGGGCGTTCGGAGCGAGCATGGCCTCCGGGGGAAGCTCGGCCGCGGCACCGATGCCCGCGCGGAGGCGCCCGATATGCGCGAGCGCCGCGTGCGAGCAGCCCGGCAGCGCGAGCTCGGCGAGCGGGCCGGCGCCGATGAGGCGAAGCCCCTGCTCACGGGCGAGGATCTGGTACGCGATCGCGCCGCGGACCGCGCACACCGTCCCGTCGAGCGCGAGCTCGCCCACGAAGAGGCAGTCGTCGAGCCCCTGTCGGGGAATCTGCCCGGATATGGCGAGGATGGCCACCACGATGGGCAGGTCGAGCCCCGAGCCCGTCTTGCGCATATCGCCGGGCGCGAGGTTGACCGTGATGCTGCAGCGCGGAACCTCGAACCCGGCGCTCCGCATCGCGCCGCGCATGCGCCCGCGGGCATCGAGGATCGTCAAGTCCGGCATGCCGATGATCGAAAGCGAGGGCAGGCCGCCGCCGAGCGCGACCTCGACCGTCACGGGAACCGCCTCGACGCCGCGCAGACAGGCCGCATGCACGGCGAACACCCGCCCGGACATCAGTCCGCCTCCCAATCGAAGACGCTGTAGAAGTGCTTGATGCTCGCTTCCATGCCGGAGCGGAACACGATGCTCACCACATCGAAGCGGATGGCCATGACAGGGAACCGGTCCATGAGGTAGCAGGAGGCGATCCTGCGGTAGCGCTCGCGCTTGCGCGCGTCCACCGCCTCCTCCGGGCGCAGGTCGTCCCGGGCTCGGGCGCGCCGCGACTTGACCTCGACGAGCACGATCTCGTTCGATTCGAAATCGTAGGCGATGAGGTCGGCCTCGCCTTCCGCGCAGCGGTAGCCATGCTCCAAGATGTCGTAGCCGCGTTCCTCGAGATAGCTCGCGGCGATGAGCTCGCCCGTCGCCCCGACCTGCTGCGGCGTCATATCGGCGAGCGTATCCGTCGCGGGCGCCGCATCTGAGCGCTGAGCCTCGACAGGCGCCTGTTCCTCAGTGTCCGTGGGAAACCCGTCGCTTGCCCCGCGCCGCTTCGTCTTCCGTCCCATGGTGCGCTCCCTCCACTCGGTGTGGAGCCATCATCCATGGGTCATCCGACAGAAATCCCGGTGCTTCTGGCACGAACCTGGCAGGAACCTTGCACGGGGCTGGCACCTCGACCAAACGCCGAGCTCACGCAAGCGCGCACATCGTCACAACAGCCATACCAGTGCTAAAAGAGGCGCCGCGTCTCCAGAAAGTTTCCACAGAAGCTCACGCGGTGCTCCTCGGTGAGCCCGTGGGCGCGGATCGCGGCGATGTGCTCCGGGGAGGCGTAGCCCTTGGATTCCGCGAAATGGTAGCCCGGATAGAGCGCGTCGAGCTCGACCATGTGCGCGTCGCGCGCGACCTTCGCGACGATCGAGGCGGCGGCGATGCAGGCCACGCGCGCGTCCCCGTGCACGATGTCGCGCTCGTGCGGCACCGCGCCGAGCGGGTTTCCGTCCATGAGCACGCATGTAGGCGTGAGCCCGGTATCGCGCACCGCGCCCGCGACCGCCTCGCGGAGCGCCGCGGCCATGCCGATGTCGTCGATGCGATGCGCGGGAACATGGTAGAGCCCGATCCCCTGGGCGACCTCGGCGATGCGCGCGGCGAGCACCTCCCGCCGCGAGGGCGTGAGCTTCTTGGAATCGTTCAGCCCCCAGATGATGGGCTCGCTCGGCAGGCAGACGGCGCACACCGTGAGCGGCCCCGCGACAGAGCCGCGGCCGACCTCGTCGACGCCGATGACGACGCCCTCACCGCCGAGCTCGCGCATCTCCCGGTACATGAGCTCCACGCGCTCATGCTCCGCCTGCTCGCGTCCCAGGCGCCGCCGGGCGCGCTCCACGGCCTGCTGCACCTGCTTGCGCGGGTCGGAGGCATAGCGCTCGCACAGGGCGGGAAGCTCCTCTATGGTCGCGCTTCCCAGCACCGCGGCGACGTGCGCGGCCGAAAGCGAGCTCGTCTGATTCGCCATGAGGCACCTTCCTCCACAGAGCCTGCGCTGCGCCCCGCCGCTCGGGCGAGGCAGCACGCATACAGAAGAAAAAAGGCCGCCCCAAAGGACGGCCTTCGCGTGCGAGGATATCGCTTAGCGCTTCTCGGGGATGCGCGCAGCCTTGCCCACGCGGTCGCGCAGGTAGTAGAGCTTGGCGCGGCGCACGCGACCATGGCGCACGACCTCGAGCTTGGCGATCTTGGGGCTGTGGAGCGGGAAGGTGCGCTCGACGCCCACGCCGAAGGAGATCTTGCGAACGGTGAAGGTCTCACGCGAGGAGCCGCCGCTCATGCGGATGACGTCGCCCTGGAAGACCTGGATGCGCTCGCGGTCGCCTTCCTTGATGCGGTAGTGCACCTTGACGTTGTCGCCGACGCGGACCTGCGGGATGTCCTCGCGGATCTGCTGGCGCTCGATTGCGCGGATGTAGTCCATTTCAAATCCTCACTCTAATCCAGAGGTGCCGCACCCGTGAGCCGGCACATGGGTTTGCCAAACGTTGCAATTATACACAGACCGCCCAGCCCCGCAAGGGAGAAAACGCCCGCCGCGGGGAAATCACCACGTTCACGCACCGCCGCGTCCCTCGAGCCTGGTCGCCCCTTCTCAGCGCACCGGTTCGGCGAGCTTCGCCTGCGCCGCCGCGAGCCGCGCGATGGGCACGCGGTACGGCGAGCACGAGACGTAGTCCACGCCCGCGGTGTTGAAGAGCCCGCGGATGGAGGCCGGGTCGCCGCCGTGCTCGCCGCAGACGCCGCAGTGCATCGCGGGCTTCACGGAGCGCGCCTTCTCCACGGCCATGCGGACGAGCTCGAGCACCGCCTTGTCGATGGTCTCGAACGGGTTCTTCTCCACGAGTTTCCTGTGCAGGTAGACGGGCATGAACTTGGATTCCGCGTCGTCGCGCGAGAAGCCGAAGGTCGTCTGCGTGAGGTCGTTCGTGCCGAAGCAGAGGAAGTCCGCGCTGCGGGCGATCTCGTCGGCGGTGAGGCAGGCGCGGGGCAGTTCGAGCATCGTGCCCACGGGGATGTCGAGCGCCACGCCGAACTCCGCGGCGACCTCGGCGATGACCTGCTCGCACACGGCGCGCATCTGCACCTGCTCGGTGGCGAGCGCCACGAGCGGCACCATGACCTCGGGCCGGGGGTCGAGCCCCTCGTCGCGGATGAGCGTCGCCGCCGCGCTCGCCACAGCGCGTACCTGCATGAGCGGGAGCTCGGGGAACACGAACGACAGGCGCACGCCGCGCAGGCCCAGCATCGGGTTCATCTCGGCCATGCCGTCGATGCGGCGAAGGCGTGCGCGCAGGGGCGCGAGCTCGGCTTCCGGCGCGCCCGCGGCCTCGCGCCGCGCGATGTCCACCTCGAGCTCGCGCGGGGCGTCGAGGAACTCGTGGAGCGGCGGGTCGATGAGGCGCACGACCACGTCGCGACCGTCCATGGTGCGAAACATCTTGAGGAAATCGCCCGTCTGCACCGCGAGGAGGTCGGAGAGCGCTTGCTCGCGCACCGCGGGGTCGTCGCTCAGGATGAACGTCTGGATGATGTTCTTCCGCTCGCCGAGGAACATGTGCTCCGTGCGGCAAAGCCCGATAGCCTCCGCCCCGAACCCGAGCGCGCGCTCAGCATCCTCGGGGTTGTCGGCGTTCACGCGCACGTGATACGGGTGCGTGTTGCCGGGGCGCAGGCGGATCTCGTCTGCCCAGGAAAGGATCGTCTCAAGGTCGCCCGTGAGCTCGACCGAGACGAGCGGCACGGCGCCCGCGACCACGATGCCCTCGGTGCCGTCGATGGAGATGACGTCGCCCTCGCGGAGCACGATATCGGTGCCCGCGACGCGCGCCTCCTTCGCCGCCGCGTCGATCTGGATGGCCTCCGCGCCGCAGACGCAGGGCGCCCCCATGCCGCGCGCGATGACTGCGGCGTGGCTCGTCTTGCCGCCATGGCTCGTGAGGATGCCCTCCGCGGCGACCATGCCCTTGAGGTCGTCGGGGTTCGTCTCCCAGCGCACGAGGATGACCTTGCGGCCTTCGGCCACCGCGGCGACCGCGTCATCGGAGCTGAACACGACCTCGCCCACCGCGGCGCCCGGGCTCGCGTTCAGGCCGCGCGCGAGCACCTCGAAGTCCGCGCTCGCATCGAACTGCGGGTGGAGCAGTTGGTCGAGCTGGGCGGGGTCGATCCGCCGCACGGCCTCCGCGCGGTCGATGAGCCCCTCCTCGACCATGTCGATGGCGATGCGCAGCGCCGCCTGCGCGGTGCGCTTTCCCACGCGGGTCTGGAGCATCCAGAGCTTGCCCTGCTCGATGGTGAATTCGATGTCGCACATGTCGTGGAAATGCCCCTCGAGGATCTGGAAGATCCGCTCGAGGTCCGCGGCCGCCTGGGCGAGCGCGGGGTACTCCCCCATCTTCTGGATGGGCTCGGTGTTGCGGATGCCCGCCACCACGTCCTCGCCCTGCGCGTTCACGAGGAAGTCGCCGTAGCGCTCGCGCGCGCCGTTGGCGGGGTTGCGCGTGAAGGCCACGCCGGTCGCCGAGCTCTCGCCCTTGTTGCCGTAGGCCATGGCCTGCACGTTCACCGCCGTGCCCAGGTCGTCGGGGATGTCGTTCGCCTTGCGGTAGATGCAGGCGCGCTCGTTCATCCAGCTGCCGAAGACCGCCTCGATGGCGAGCTTGAGCTGGACCGCCGGATCCTGGGGGAAGGCGATGGCGCCGTCGACGATGAGCTCCGGGTGCTCCGCGGCCGAGACGTTCGCGCGAAAGATGCCCTTGAACTCCTCCACGAGCTCATGCAAGTCGTCGGCGGACAGCTCGGCGTCGGTGCGCACGCCCGCGATGAGGCGCTTATCGGTGAGCGCGTTCTCGAAGAGCTCGGCGTCGACACCCATGACGACGTCGGAGAACATCTGGATGAAGCGGCGGTACGAATCCCATACGAAATGGGGGTCGCCCGTCTGCGCGATGAGCCCCTGGGCAGACGCGTCGTTGAGGCCGAGGTTGAGCACCGTGTCCATCATGCCCGGCATGGAGAACGGCGCGCCCGAGCGCACGGACACGAGGAGCGGGTCGCGCGCATCGCCCAAGCGCTTGCCCATGCGCTCCTCGAGGTCGCGCGTGGCGGCCTCGATCTCGTCGAGTGCGCCGGCGGGCCAGACGTTGCCCGCGTCCGCGTACTCCATGCAGGTCTGGCAGGTGATGGTGTACCCGCCCGGCACCGGCAGGCCGATGCGGCACATCTCGGCGAGGTTCGCCCCCTTGCCGCCGAGCATGTACTTCATGCTCGATGCGCCCTCCGTCACATCGACCCCGTTCGCATCGCTCCCGAACCGGTAGACGCGCTTCGTATCGCTCACGATACTCCCCCTTTCGACGGCCGCAGCCGTGAATCGTGGTACGACAAAGCCCATCGGGCGATGGGCTCAGCGCGAGTATACGAAAGGGTTCGAAAGCGCGTTTGCAAACGATATGAAGCACGGTTGACGGTATGAAAGCGACGGTGAGCGGGTGGCAAAGTGGATGCTTTATGAAGATACCAGTTATGGTTTTCCCAGCATATGATAGGTATGTGAAGGACACTTTTCAGCTCTGTTACGCCAGTTTCGAACCCTTGCGCTCCCGGTGCTCCCGTGCCCGCTCGATGCGCTCGAGGTGACCTGTGATCTCGGCCGCGGACTCCTCGACCGCCTTGCCGTCGGTGCGCACCACGAAGCAGCCCAGGCGGCGATACAGCGCGCGGGCCATCTCGAGCTCCACCTCGATGTGCTCGGGGTCGGCATAGCTTGCGGCCACGGCGCGCGCGAGGCCGTCACCCAGGCGCCGCTCGCGGATGTCGTGGACGACCGGCGCGGTCGAGAGCAGGCCGAAGACGCGTGCGGGGTCAAGCGAGAAGATCGCTGCGGGCGGCTCGATGCCGAGCGCGAGCGGGATGTTCGCCACGCGGTACCCCTGCAGGGCGAGGTACATGGAGAGCGGCGTCTTCGAGGTGCGCGAGATGCCCAACAGCACGAGGTCGGCCTTGGAGAGGTCATCGGCGCCCCGCCCGTCATCGTGCTCCACGAAATACTCCATGCAGGCGATGCGCTGGAAATAGCTGTCGTCGGTACGGTGGATGATGCCGGGGACGCCCAAGGGGGCAAGCCCCGTAAGCGCGGAGATGGCGCCCATCGCCGGGCCCATGAGGTCCACCGCCGGCACGTTGAGGCGCTGGAGCAACGCGTCGACCGCGCGCCGCAGCTCCGCGTCCACGATGGTATGGAAGACGGCGAAGCGCGCTCCCGCAGCGATATGCGGCGCGAGGTAGGACTCGACCTGCTCGATGCGCTCGACCTTCGGCAGGCGCGCGATGGCGATGGCGCCCTCGGGGAACTGTCCGGCGGCCGCGAGGACGACGTCGCACGCGGTATCGCCCAAGGCGTCCGAGATCACATGCACGGTAGCCGCGCTCTCCATGCTGTCCCCTCTCCTCACCGGTCGACCGGGATGGGTTGGTTGGGGACGTGTTCCTTCCAACCCATCGCCCGAAACACCGTAGGTTGCGCCGAATCCGGCGCACGCGATGGGTTGGAAGGAACACGTCCCCAACCAACCCATCCCAAAGCTGATGCGCGGCTACTTCTTGCGGGCGAGCTCGCCGATGTTCGCGACGCCGGCGAAGACAGCCTCGAAGCGGTTGAGCAGGCGCAGGCGGTTCTCGCGGAGCGCCATGTCCTCGTCCATGACCATGACGTCGTCGAAGAAGTGGTCGATGGGCTCGCGCAGGGCGGCGAGGGATGCGATGACGGCCGCGAAATCCTTTTCAGCGAGCGCCTGCTCCACGGTATCGCGCGCGGCATCCGTGGCCAGGAGCAGCGAGCGCTCCGCCTCGCCCATCAGTGCCTCGTCGACATCGGTGCCGAGCGACGCATCGGCCAGGTGGCTCGCGCGGGCGTAGGCCGTGGCGAGGTTCTCGAACGTCTCGGCATCGTCGCGGCGCGCGTCCTCGAGCGCATGCGCGAGCGCGAAGTAATCGACGGGCGCGGAGACGTCGCCGGCGGATACGGCCGCCACGGTATCGGGCGCGAGCCCCTCGTCGCGCGCCATCTGCTCCATGCGCCCCTTGATGAAGGCGCACACGGCGGACGCGACCTCATCGGCATCGAAGTCGATGCCCTGCTCGGCATAGGCCTCGAGCGCGGGCGGGACGAGTTCCTCGTACCCGCACTTCAAGCGCGTACGGAGGATGTTGAGCACGCCGATGGCGCTGCGGCGGAGCGCGAAGGGGTCCTTCGAGCCCGTGGGCGGCTCGCCGATGGCGAACATGCCGGCGATGGTATCGAGCTTGTCGGCCACCGCGACGATGCACCCCGCGATGCCCTCGGGCAGGTCGTCACCGGCGAAGCGCGGGCGGTAGTGGTCGCGGATGGCGGCGGCAACCTCGTCGGACTCGCCGGCAGCCTTCGCGTAGTAGCCGCCCATGACGCCCTGCTGGCTCGTGAACTCGATCACCGCGGACGAGACGAGGTCCGCCTTGGCGAAGTGCGCCGCGCGCTGGGCATCGCTCGCGGCATGCGCGCCCACGCGCGCCGCATGGGCGATCGCGAGGGAGAGGTCCTCGATGCGGTCGGATTTCTCGAGCACGGAGCCGAGCTTCTCCTGGAAGGCGACCTCGGCCAGGCGCGCGCGGAACTCCTCGAGCGGCACCTTCAGGTCCTCGTCGTAGAAGAACTTCGCGTCGTAGAGGCGGGCGCGCACCACGCGCTCGTTGCCATCGATGATGCGCTCGGCGCACTCCGACCGCCCGTTAGACACCACGACGAACTCGCGGGTGAGGTCGCCCGCAGCGTCATAGATGGGGAAATAGCGCTGGTTCGAGAGCATCGAGTCGCAGATGATCTCGTTGGGCACCTTGAGGAACTCCTCATCGAACGCGCCCACGAGCACGGTTGGCCACTCGCAGAGGTTCACGACCTCGTCGAGCACCTTCTTGGGGGTGTCCACACGCGAGCCGGGGCGCTCGGCCTCGATACGCTCGATGCCCTCGGCGATCACCGCGCGGCGGCGCTCCTCGGAGAGCACGCCGGCCTCCTCGAGCACCTGCTCGTACACCTCGGGACGGGCGACCACATGCTCGCCGGGGCCGAGCACGCGGTGGCCGCGCGTCGTGTTGCCCGAGGTCACGTCGGCGTAGGTCACGGGGATGACCTCATCGCCCAAAAGCGCGCAGATCCAGCGGATGGGGCGGACGAACGTCTCGTGCGTGGAACCCCAGCGCTGGCTGCGGTAGTTCGGCCACTCGAGGTTCACGATGATGCTGTAGCAGAGCTCGGAGAGGATCGGGAGCGCCGGCGCGGCGGGGATGTCCTTCTCGGCGAACACGTACTCGCGGCCGTCCGTGTCCTCGCGGCGCACGAGGTCGAACGCAGCCACGCCGCACTTGCGGGCGAAGCCCTCGGCGGCCTTGGTGGGCGCGCCCTCCGCATCGAAGGCGATCTGCGCCGCGGGGCCGCGCTTCACCTCGTGCACGGCCTCGGTCTCGGTCGCCACCTGCGCGAGGAGCGCGAGGCGGCGCGGCGAGGACACCGCGCGCACGTCGGAATAGGCAAGGCCGGCGGCGTCGAGGCCGCGGGTGAGCAGGCCGGGGAGCTGGCGCACCGCGTTCATGAGCGGGGCGGCGGGCATCTCCTCGCAGCCGATCTCGAACAAGAAGCTCCTGGTTTCGGCCATGCTTAGGCCACCTCCCCTTCCTCAGCGCGCGCGGGCTCGGCCGCGACCTCGGCGAGGTACGCCTCGCAGCAGGCCTTGGCGACCGTGCGCACGCGCAGGATGTAGTTCGCGCGCTCCACGGCGGAGAGCGCGCCGCGCGAATCGAGCAGGTTGAACGCGTGGCTGCACTTCATGACGCAGTCGTAGGCGGGAAGCGGCAGCCCGGCATCGAGGCAGGAATGGCACTCCGCCTCGTAGTCGTTGAACTTCTGGCGCATCATCTCGACGTTCGCGACCTCGAAGTTGTACGCGGAGAACTCGCGCTCGTTCTCGAGGAACACGTCACCGTAGGTCATGGGCGTGCCATCCGGCAGGTAGCTCCACACGAGGTCGTACACGGAGTCGACGCCCTGCACGTACATGGCGAGGCGCTCCAGGCCGTAGGTGATCTCCACGGGCACCGGGTCGACCTCGATGCCGCCCACCTGCTGGAAGTAGGTGAACTGCGTGATCTCCATACCGTTCAGCCAGACCTCCCAGCCCAGGCCCCAGGCGCCGAGCGTCGGGCTCTCCCAGTCGTCCTCGACGAAGCGCACGTCGTGCTCGGCAGGGTCGATGCCGATGGCCTTGAGCGAGTCGAGGTAGAGTTCCTGGCTGTTCTCGGGCGAGGGCTTGAGCAGCACCTGGAACTGGTAGTAATGCTGCAGGCGGTTGGGGTTCTCGCCGTAGCGGCCGTCGGCGGGACGGCGGCAGGGCTGCGCGTAGCACGTGCGCCACGACGCCGGGCCGAGCGAGCGCAGCGTGGTGGCGGTGTGGAACGTGCCGGCGCCCACCTCGGAGTCGTAGGGCTGCATGATCACGCAGCCCTGCGCGCCCCAGTAGCGCTGGAGCGTGAGAATGATGTCTTGGAACGTTTGCACGGATCTCTCCATACCTCGACTACCCCCTTGGTTCACATGAGCTGGATGGTCGTTCCGGGCGCATCAGACGAGGCCGAAACGGTTGAGCGGCCAATACCGGAACACCACGACCCCGATGAGGTCGTCCTCCGGGACGGCGCCGAAATAGCGTGAATCGGCCGAGTTCTCGCGGTTGTCGCCCATCACCCACACGCACCCCTCGGGCACCGTGTAGGGGAAGCCCACGCTCACGCCCTCGGCCTGGGCGGCGAGCGGGTACGACTCCCCTTCCGCATAGGGCTCGTCGAGCGCCACGCCATCGACGTACACCACGCCGTCCACGAGGTCGACCGTCTGGCCGGCCGTCGCGATGACGCGCTTCACGAGCACGTCGTGCTCGGAGGTGCCGTCGGGGTTGCGGAAGACGACGATATCGCCCGGCTGCACGTCCATCCTCAGGTTCACGGTGAGCTTCTGGGCGAAGATCTGGTCGCCGACTTCGATCGTGGGCTCCATGGAACCCGTGGGCACGCGGTACGGCTCGATGACGAACATGCGGATGAAGATGAAGAACGCGAAGACGAGCGCGAAGGTGACGACCCACTCGAGGATGCCCCGTAAGAACGAATGCTGCTGCGGTAGCACGAGTACCTCCTAGTCCGAATCGCAGGCGACAAGGTCGCGGTGCGGCGGCGCCGGCTCGCACGCGGGATGCGGCGCGGGCGCGCATGCACCATGATAGCGTGCGATGAGCTCGCGGGCGCGGGCGCGCTCGTCGTCCGCAAGGTCCGCCGTGGCGATGAGGTCGGGCCGCCAGCGGCAGGTGCGCTCGATGGCGTCCGCCCGGCGCCAGGCGTCGACATTCGCGTGGTCGCCCGAGAGGAGCACGTCGGGCACGCCCCTGCCCTCGAACTCCGCGGGGCGGGTGTACTGCGCGTACTCCAGCAGGCCGCCGCCCGCGCCCGTGGCGAACGACTCGTCGACGCTGCTTAGGGCATCGCCGAGCGCACCGGGCAGCAAGCGCACGATGGCGTCCGTCACGACCATCGCGGGGAGCTCCCCGCCCGTGAGCACGTAGTCCCCGATGGAGAGGCGCTCGTCGGCGAGCTCGTAGGCGCGCTCGTCGATGCCCTCGTAGCGGCCGCACACGAAGAGGATGCGCTCCTCGCGGGCGAGGCGCTCGGCCGTCGCCTGGGTGAAGGGCGCGCCGCACGGCGTGAAGAAGACGACGTGCGGGACGGGGCCTGTGCCCGCGATGGCGCGGACCGCCTCGAAGATGGGCGGCGCCTTCATGAGCATGCCCTGGCCGCCACCGTAGGGCTCGTCATCCACGGTGCGGTGCCTATCGTGCGTCCAGTCGCGCAGGTCGTAGGCGCGAAAGTCGAAGATCCCGGCCGCGCGGGCGCGGCCGAGGATCGACGTCGACATGGCGGGCTCGAACATATCGGGGAAGACAGAGAGGGTCTCTATGAGCACGCGCCCTCACCCTCCCCGGTATGCGCAGCGGTTTCCTGCCCATCCGCGAGCTGCTCGGATGCGCGCGGGAGGAGCGCGGGGTCGATGAGGCCGTCCATGATGCGGACGGGGATGTCGCCCGTCTCGGGGATCTCGCGCACCACCTGGTCGATCACGGGCACGAGCACCTCGCCGAAGGCGCCCTCGACCTGCCACACGTCGTTCGCGGGCGTCTCGATGACCTGGACGATGGCGCCGAGGTCGCCGAAGCGCGCATCGGCGAGATGCCGGCCCAGGAGCTCCTCCCACGGCGCGTCGAGCGCCCCCAGTTCCACGTCGTCGCGGCGTGCGAGCACGTAGCAGTCGCGCACGGCCTCCGCGGCATCGATCGTGTCGATCCCGCTGAAGCGCACGCGGCCGCCCTGGGGGTCATCCGCCACCGCCTCGACGCGGCAGAAGCGATCGCGCCCGAGCGCGGGCGGCGTGAGCGCCACCTGGAGCCCCGGCTCGATACAAAAAGGAAGGCCACGTACCGGACGGACGATGACCTCCCCTGCACGCCCGTGCGGACGCACCACACGGGCTATGTTCATATATCGGTTCGACAACGCGTACCCTACCCGAGAACCTCGACCTCGACGGACGTGCCCAGGCGCGCGGCGAGCGCGCGGGCGAGGGTGCGGATGGCCTTGATGGTGCGCCCATGGCGACCGATGACCTTGGCGACGTCCGCATCGGCGACGGTGATCTCGATGACCGAGGCATCCGCGCCGTCGATGACCTCGAGGCTCACGGCATCCTCATCGTCGACGATGGAGAGCACGAGGTACTCAACCAGATCGGCTACGCGATCGGAGAGCTCGGCCTCGGTCGCGATGGGGCTCGCCTGCTCCTCGGCCACGGTTCCTACTCCTCGGTGGACTCAGCGGCCTCGGCGGCGGCAGCCTCGGCAGCCTTCGCGGCCTCGGCCTCCTTGGCGAGCTGCTTCTTGGACTTCTTGGCCTCGGCGGGAGCCTTCGGGCCCTCCTCGGCGGCCTTCATGAGCGCAGCGACGGCGTCGGTGAGCTGAGCGCCCTTGGCCTGCCACTCAGCGATCTTCTCGGTGTCGAGGCTGATCGTCTTGGGGCTGGTCAGCGGGCTGTAGCGGCCGACCTCCTCGATGAAGCGACCATCGCGGGGCGAACGGGAATCCGCGACGACGACGCGGTAGTACGGGCGTTTCTTAGAGCCGTGACGGGCAAGGCGAATCTTGACTGCCAATGAAAACTCCTCCAACCATGCAGCCCGCGGGCTGCGACTACAGACAAACAGGTTGTAATGATACGCCAACGGATGGAGCAGGTGAAGAGGCGCGTGCCAACTTCTTCGGTATATCCGCAGGCAGGTTCACATTCTACGCAAGATTCGCAAGAATGCAAGGAGGACGGAGCCGCTTCCCGAAAGGAACGGATGGCGCGGAGGATCAGTCGCGCGGCTTGTTCTGACCGAGGTACTTGTCCGGGCGCACGAGGTCGTCGCCGAAGCGCGCCGCACGGCCGAAGCCCACGGCGTCCGCCCCGAAGCGCTCGCGCACGCGGTCGACGGCGACCGAGAGGCCGCGACGGTCGCTCGCGACGGCGCCGCGCTCGTCCACCTCGCAGAACAGGTCGGTCTGCACGGGCTCCGCCGTCGCGAAGCCGCTCACCCCGATGCCGAGCAGGCGCACCGGTTGGCCCTCCGACCACACGCGGTCGAGCAGGTCGCGCGCCGCCGCGACGAAGATGTTCTCGTCGTCGGTGGGATGCGGCAGGCGACGCTGGGCGCTCCGGCCCTTGCCGTAGGCGTAGTGCACCTTGATGGTCACGGTGTGGCCGGCGAGCCCCTTGCGGCGGAGCCTGCGGCCGACGGATTCCCCCAGAAGCGCAAGGGCAGCCTCGATGTCGGCGCGGTCAGTGAGGTCGTGCGCGAAGGTGCGCTCGTTGCTCACGGATTTCACGTCGTCGGGGGCGTCGATGGCGGAGACGGCGCTCACCTCGCGTCCCGCGGCGCGCTGGCGCATGGCCTCGGCGTTGATGCCGAAGATGGGGCTGAGGCGCGCAAGCGGGGCCGCAGCGAGCTGGCCGAGCGTGCGGATGCCCACCCGGTGCAGCGCCTCCTCCGCCGAGGAGCCGATGCCGCTCATCGCGCGGACGGGCAGCGGCTCCAAGAAGCTCGCCTCGGTGCCCGGCGGCACGATGGTGAGGCCGCGCGGCTTGTCGCGGTCGCTCGCGATCTTTGCGACCGTCTTGTTCGGCCCCAGGCCGATGGAGCAGGTGATGCCGAGCTCGCTCACGCGGCTCGAGATACGCCGGACGATGTCGATGGGGTTCTCGCGCGAGTAGCGGCCGGGCGTGATGTCGAAGAACGCCTCGTCGATGGAGACCTGGTCCACGTAGGGCGTCTCGTCGGCCAGGATGGCCATGACCTGCGCGCTCATCTCGCGGTAGCGGTCGAAGTGGCCGTGCGTCCAGATGGCGTGCGGGCAGAGGCGCATCGCCTGGGCGGAGGGCATGGCGGAGTGGACGCCGAAGGGGCGCGCCTCGTAGGAGGCCGTCGAGACTACGCCGCGCTCGCCGGGCAGGCCGCCCACGATGACGGGCTTGCCGCGCCATTCGGGATGGTCGAGCTGCTCCACGCTCGCGAAGAAGGCGTCAAGGTCCATGAGGCCGATCGCCGGCCCCCGCCAATCCCCGAACAGCTCGAACACATCAAAAAGGGACGGGTTCAAAACGTTACCTTTTGCTACATTTGGGGACAGGCTTTGCTCGGAAGATTCGCGCCCGCACCCTTTCGATGGTACATCCATACCAGCAACCCCCTCCCCCTATGGCAACTTATCTCCGCGCCGCGCGACGCCCCGCGTCTCACGCGCGATCACCGCGCGCCCGATACCGGTCAAGCGCTCGATCTGCTTTACAGTGAGGCCGAAGGACCGAAGCTGTTGCAGCCCCTCGTTTCGGCGCGCGACGGCGAGCTCTTTGAGCTTCGCAGGGTCACCGCCTGCGAGCGCCGCCCGCGCGGCGACGAGCGCATCCTCATCGGCGACGCGCCCGTTCGAGCGCTCCACATAGCCCTCGAATCGCTTGTCCGCGCAGAGCGCGGCGAAGCCCCCGTAGTCGTCCATGAGCTCGCGAATCGACGGGGCATCGCAGAGCCCGAACGATCCCGCATACTCATGGTAGCTGCTCCACCTATACGAATCCGCACGCACCACCCCCGCGCGCTCGGGGTTCTCATGGATGTACCGCACCACGGCGAGCAGCTGGCGGTCGGATTCGATGGGAATGCTCTTGAACCTGCCCTGGAACACCGCGCCGACATGCCCCGTGCGCGCATTGAAGCGGAGCGCGTAGGCGGTCTCGAGCCCGTGCATGGCCTGCGACAGGCGCTGCAGCGGGTCTTCGACCAAGAGGTGCACGTGGTTGCTCATAAGGCACCACGCACCGAGGGAGACCTCCGCGTCCTCGAGGTGCTCCGCCATGAGCTGGCAGAAGCGCTCGCGGTCCGCGTCGTCCTCGAACAGCAGCTGCCGGCCGTTACCGCGCGCGATAACGTGATACCAGCCGGACCTCGATACCTGGCGTGCTGTTCGCGGCATAGGCCATCGCCGTCCCTTCCCTCGCCTCTCCCCTGCATAGCAGCGAGTCCCGGCGCTCTGGCTCCGGGACTCAATTCTAGCGGTTGGGGCGGACAAAACCGACGGCGCGGACGCGAGAAATCATTCCAATCCCGCCGCGCGAGAGCCTGTCCCCAAATGTAGCAAAAAGTAACGTTTTGAACCCGTCCCTTTATGAGAGGGTGAGGGTGAGGGTGGGGGCGTCGCCCCAGAGCTTCTCGAGGCGGTAGTAGTCGCGCGCCTCAGGCGTGAACACGTGCACGACGACCGAGCCGTAGTCCATGAGGATCCACGTGCGCTGGTCGCGTCCCTCGATGGAGAACGGGTGCTCGCCGTACGCCTCCGCGACCTTCTCCTCGACCTCGTCGACGATGGTGTCGACCTGGCGCGCGTTCGCACCGGTGGCAATCACGAAGTAATCGCACACATCGGAGAACTCGGTGAGGTCGATCGCGATGACATCCTCCGCCTTCTTGTCGAACGCGGCCTGCGCCGCCGCGCGCGCCACGTCCTCGGCTGCCACGCCGGAGGCGGAGCGGGATGCCGCGGTACGGTCGATCGAGGCGGGCGTCGCCTCGTCGGCGAAGGCGGCCTCGTCCGCACCGAGGGCGGCGTCGACCAGCACCTCGGACGCCTCGTCGGATACCTCGTTGAGCAGGGTGTCGTCTGCCATGGAATGCCTTTCTAACGGGTGCCCGCGCCGGCATCGGGCCGCGCGAGCGCATAACGGTTGTAGATGTCGATGGCCGTGGGATACAGGTACCGGCCTGTCTGGAGCACGTAGACGAGGCCCTGGGTGAAGCAGGCGAAGAAGAGCTCGGTGAGCGAGACCTCCCCTACCTGCGCGCGGAGCGCGTCGGCGTAGTCGCCGCGACGGTTCGGCTCGATCGCGTCGGCCACGAAGACCACCATGTCGAGTGGCGCCATGTCGGGCGCGCCCACCGTATGGCGGGCGATCGCCTGGAACACGGATCCGGGCAGCTCGCCGAAGAGCTCGGGAAGCTCGCGCGCGGCGACCGGGCCGTGCAGAAGCGGCGCCGCGAGCGCAGGCGACCCCGCGATCTCGATATGGTAGCGGATGGCCCGGCTCACGAGCTCCTCGTCGGGGAGCACCTTGTCCCAGTCGTGCAGCAGCCCCGCCGCGGTCGCGAGGAACGGGTCGACCTCGTAGGCGCGCGCGAGGCGGCAGGCGGTCTCGGCCACGCCGAGCGAATGCCGGTATCGCTTGCGCGCATCCTTCATGCGCACTCGGAGCAGCTCCTCGATGCGCTCGAGCGCGGCGAGCTCCTCCCCTGAGAACCCGAGCGCGCGCGCAACCGACATGCCCTCTTCGCCCATCGTCACGCACTCCTTTCGATAACGTCCACGTCCTGGTAGAGACGGTTCTTGCGGATATACCCCACGACCGATTCCGAGGTGAGGTAGCGGATGCTCCGGCCGAGCGCGACCCGCTGGCGGATGTTCGTCGAGCTGATCGCGAGCGCCGGAATCTCGATGTAGCGCACATCGAACGGGAAGCCCGAGGCCTCGATGCGCTCATGCGCCTGGGTGATGTCGTACCCTGGGCGCGTCGCGGCGATGAGCGTCGCGAGCTCCGCAATGTCTCCGGCGTCGCGCCACGATACGATGTCGAGGATGGCGTCCGCCCCCGTGATGAAGTAGAGCTTCACCGTATTGGGGTAGTGGGCGCGCAGGTAGCGTAGGGTGTCGGCCGTGTACGTCACGCCGGGGCGGTCGATCTCCAGACGGCTCGTGAAGAAGGCCTCGTTGGCCGCCGTGGCGAGCACGGTCATGGCGTAGCGGTCCTCTGGGGCGGAGACCCGCTGGTGGAGCTTGAACGCGGGCGCGCCCGCCGGCATGAACAGGACGAGGTCGAGGTCGAGCGCCTCGCGCGCTTGCTCGGCCGTGACGAGGTGGCCGTAATGGATGGGGTCGAACGTCCCGCCCATGATCCCCAGGCGATAGGTGCGCGCGGGGTCCTTGCCCACCTCGGGCAGCGCGACCGCTCGTGTTCCATCCATCCGTCCCAGCTCCTTGCACATCATCCGACGCAGCCGGATCGTGGTGAAACCCGACCTATCTGGATTCTATCAAATCTCATCTGGGTCTTCGGCGCCCTCGTAGGTGAACGCACGCCCGACGATGCGCACCTCGTCGCCGGGACGGCAGCCCGCCTCCTCGAGCGCGGCGTCCACGCCCATGCGGGCGAGGCGATGCTGCAGGTAGATGATGGCTTCCTCGTTCTCCCAGTCCGTCTGCACCACGAGGCGCTCAACCTGCGTGCCCGTGACGCGGTACGCGCCGGGCTCCTCGCAGATCACCTGGAACCGAGCCTCGCGCTCGCGGCGGCGGCGCTCCCAGCGCTCGTCGAAGGTGACGGGCGCGGCCTCGCTCGCGAGCTCGCTGCGGAGCTTGTCAACCATCTCGCCGCAGGCGAGCATAAGGGTGTTGAGCCCCGCGCCCGTGGCAGCCGAGACGGCGAAGAAGGGATGGCCGTCCTCGGTGGCCGCGCGTCGCAGCTCGGCCACGCGATCGGTCATACCGGAGACGTCGCACTTGTTCGCCACGACGATCTGCGGGCGGTCGGCGAGCTCGGAGGCATAGCGGCGCAGCTCCTCGTTGATGACGCGGTAGTCCTCGACGGGGTCGCGGCCCTCGAAGCCGCCCGTGATGTCGACGACGTGCATGATGAGGGCCGTGCGCTCGATATGGCGCAGGAACTCATGGCCGAGGCCCTTGCCCTCGCTCGCGCCCTCGATGAGGCCGGGGATGTCCGCGACGACATAAGAGTACTCGCCCGCGCGCACCACGCCGAGGTTCGGGACGAGCGTCGTGAACGGGTAGTCCGCGATCTTGGGGCGGGCGGCGCTCATGCGGGCGATGAGCGAGCTCTTGCCCACGGAGGGCAGGCCCACGAGCGCGGCGTCGGCCATGAGCTTCATCTCGAGCTCGATCCAATGCTCCTGGGCGGGCTCGCCGAGCTGCGCGAACGCGGGGGCGCGGCGCACCGAGGTGACGAAATGGGTGTTACCGAGGCCGCCCTGGCCGCCCGGTGCCACGACGACGCGCTCGCCGTCGTGCGTAAGGTCGGCGATCTCGTAGAGGGGCTCCATGGTCTCGGGGTCGAGCTCGCGCACGACGGTGCCCATGGGCACCGGGAGCACGAGGTCCTCGCCGTCGCGGCCGTCCTTGCGCGCGCCCTTCCCGTGCGTGCCGCGCTCGGCGTGGAAATGGTGCTTATAGCGGTAATCGATGAGCGACGACAGGCGCGCCGATGCCTGGATCACCACGTCGCCGCCGCGGCCGCCGTCGCCGCCGTCGGGGCCGCCCTTGGGGACGTGCGCCTCGCGACGGAACGACATGCAGCCGGCGCCGCCGTCGCCGCCGCGGACGTTGATTCGGCAGATGTCAGTGAACTGGGGCATCATGGGCCTTTCTTTACGAAAACGGGAGACCCCCGACTCATCAGGAGGCCTCCCGCACGATGCAAGCTATGAAGGGTCTGCTACGCGGTGGTAGCAGGAAGCACGCTCACGCGACGCTTGTCGCCGCGCTTGTACTCGACGGTTCCGTCGATGAGGGCGAACAGCGTATCGTCCTTGCCACGGCCCACGTTCGCACCGGGGTGGATGTGGGTGCCGCGCTGACGGACGAGAATCGTGCCCGCAGTGACGGTCTGGCCGGCGAAACGCTTGCAACCAAGACGCTGACCGCGCGAGTCGCGGCCATTACGGGAGGAACCGAGTCCTTTTTTGTGTGCCATCTCTCGTACCTACTCTCTCGATCGCGCAGAGCTACTCAGCGCTCACGGCCTCGGCGGGAGCCTCGGCCTCCTTGGTGGTCTTGCGGGGGGCACGCGTGGTAGCCTGCACCTTGGTGATCTTCACCTTGGTGAGCTGCTGGCGATGACCCTTGAGGCGATGATAGCGCTTGCGCTTCTTGAACTTGAAGACGAGCTGCTTCTCACCCTTGAACTGGTCGACGATCTCGGCCGTGACCTTGGCCTTGGCAAGCTTGGCGGCGTCGGTGACGATCTTCTTACCGTCGTTCAGGAAGAGAACGGGCAGCTCGACGGAGGAGCCGATCTCACCCTCGATCTTCTCGACGGTGATCACATCGTCCTGAGCGACCTTGTACTGCTTGCCGCCGGTTGAAACGATTGCGTACATGTGTTAGCCCTTCATGCATCTGGTAGTGCAACAGCCGAATATAGTAGCAGCTGCGTAAACCCACGTCAACGGATATTCGCAGAGTCTCCGCAACCTCTGACGCTCTGTTCGCGTCCCCCTCGCTTCACGTGCTTGTCCTCGCGCTGCGCGCTGCGGAATCGCGCGTGAAGCGAGGGGGACGCGAACAGAGCGTGCCACAAGGTTGTCAGTGTCTCGCTCACCACAGGAGTTAGGGATGGAGCGGATACACAGGTGCACCGTCGTCGGACATGGCGTATTGGGCGGTGCGGGTTACGTCGTAGTGGTCGAACAGGGTGAGGTTCTGGATGCCGGTGGAGACGATTGGGTCGCCGGGGGTACCACGGAGCTCGGCGTCGAGGGCGGCGAGGAGGATCTCCGGACGGAGGGCGCCCTCGTTGTCCATGCGTGTCGAAAGGTCGAGGGCGAAGACGCCATCGCCGAGCGCGCGCACCGCGTACGCGTCGAGCGTCCGCGTGAGGTCGAGCACCTTCTGCTTCTTGCCACGCTGGTAGGGAATCTGCCCGCGGGCGGCGACCACCGCGAGCGCAGCCTCCATGCGGGCCGCATCGGGCGCGGGCGCCTCCCCCGCCGCGTCACACCGCGGGAAGAGCTCCACACGGTACTCCGCGCACGTGATGAAAGCGGTGAGCGCGTCCGCGCGCACATCGACGTATCCCGCCTCCTGGGGCGCGAGGTCCGCGGGAGCGGCGGCGCGCAGGCGCTCGAGGGCGTCCGCGACGGGCACGAGCTCGGTGAGGAACACGTCGAACCACTCGCACGAAGAGGCGGTGCCCACCGGCAGCGCGGCCGAGAAGCCGGCACGCATGTGCGGCGAGAAGCCCTGCGTCACCGCGTAGGGCAGCCCGGCGCGGCGCACGACGCGCTCGATGGTGTGCAGCACCTCGAGGTGCCCCAGGTAGCGCAGGCGCCCTTGCTTCACATAGCGGACGCGCAAGCGGAAGAGCAGCTGCTCGGTCATGAGCGATCACCTACCAGGACGTTCTCAGCGCCGAGCGTGGGGCAGATGCCGCAGCCGGTGCACGAGGAGCGCGTGCAGTCGTCGGTCGTCTTCCCCGCGAGCGCCCGCCGCCATTCGCGCAGGAGGAACCCGCGCGACACGCCGGGACTCACGTGCTCCCAGGGAAGGCGCGCGTCGAGGGGGAACTCCTCTTCGGCGATGGCGCGCAGATCGAGCCCGAGCTCCTCGGCCGCCTCCTCCCAGCGCGCGAGCGAGAACTGGTCGCTCCATGCATCGAAGCGCGCGCCGCGCCGCCAGGCACCCATGACGAGCGGGGCGAGGTCGCGGCCGCCCCGCGAGAGCACCGCCTCGATGAGCGAGGTCTCGGCATCATGGCAGTGCACGCGGATGGCGCGGTCGCGGACGCTGTCGATGAGCAGCCGCTGGCGGCGCTTCACCTCGGCGTCATCGAGCTGCGCGCACCATTGAAACGGCGTGTGCGCCTTGGGGATGAACACGGAGACCGAGACGGAGACCTGGATGCCGCCGCGCTGCCCCTTCGGCACGACCTCGCGCGCGATGGCGAGGACGCGCTCGGCGAGCTCGGCGATGGCGACGATGTCCTCATCGCGCTCGCCGGGAAGGCCCATCATGAAGTAGAGCTTCACGCGGCGCCACCCCGCCCCGAAGGCGGCGCGGCAGGCGCGCTCGAGGTCATCCTCGGTCACGTTCTTGTTGATGATGTCGCGCAGGCGCTGGCTGCCGGCCTCGGGGGCGAACGTGAGGCCGCCCTTCTTCTCCCCCGCCACCTCGAGCGCCATGTCCACACCGAAGGCATCGAGGCGCTGCGAGGGGATCGAGACGGACACGCCCGTCCCCTCGAGCCCGCGGTTCAGGCGCGAGAGGATCTGCGAGCAGCAGGAGTGGTCCGTCGTGGAGAGCGAGGTGAGCGAGACCTCGTCGTAGCCGGTGCGCGCGAGCCCGCGCGACACCGCCGCGACGATCTGGTCCGGCGTGCGCTCGCGCACGGGCCGGTAGGTGATGCCCGCCTGGCAGAAGCGGCACCCGCGCGCGCAGCCGCGCAGCACCTCGATGGAGAGGCGGTCGTGCACGAGCTCGGTGAAGGGCACGATGGACTGCGAGACGGGGTCGGTCGCGCCGAAGTCGCGGACGACGCGCTTGTACACCACCTCGGGCACGTCCGCACCCGGCCGGGGCACCGTGTAGCCATGGCGCGTGCAGGCGCCCTCGTGCGAGACCTCGTAGAGCGCGGGCACGTACGTGCCGGGGACGCGCGCGAGCCCGGCGAGGATCTCGGCGCGCGCGGCGCCCGCGTCGCGCAGGCGCTCATGCTCCCGGCACACCTCGACGAGGGACTCCTCGCCCTCGCCGATGAGGAAGGCGTCGAAGAACGGCGCGAGCGGCTCGGGGTTGTAGACGCTCGGGCCGCCGCCGATCACGAGCGGGTCGTCCTCACCGCGGTCCGCGGCGAGCAGCGGGATCCCCGCGAGGTCGAGCGCCTCGAGGTAGTTCGTCGCGGCCATCTCGTGCGGGATATGGAAGCCCACGACGTCGAACGAGGCCACGGGGGCCGCGCCCTCGAGCGAGAGCAGGGGCACGCCCGCCGCGCGCATCTCGTCGGCCATGTCGACCCATGGCACGTACGAGCGCTCGCACGAGATGCCCTCGGCGCGGTTCAGCGCGGCGTAGAGGATGGCGATGCCCTGGTTGGGCAGGCCCACCTCGTAGACATCCGGGTAGATGAGGCAGGCGCGGTAGGCGGCCTCGGGCTTCGAGGCGGTGCCCCATTCGTGGTCGATGTAGCGGCTCGGCTTCTCGACGCGCGCGAGCAGCGGCTCGAGCTCGCTGAAGCGGTCGCGGTATGCGCAGCGCATGCGCCTCACCGGTCCTGCGCGACGACGGGGGCAGCCGTGGCGGAACGCGTCGCATCCCTGCCGCCCGCGGCTCCGAAGAGCGCGCCCAAACGCCGCCCGAGCTCGCTCGTGAAGGCGTTGAGCGGCGCGTAATCGATGCCGCGCTCGTAGGCAGCCGAGAGGGCGCGGCCCATGCCGTAGGTGCCGGCCGCGGCGATGCCCGCCTTCACGATGAAGGCCGCGTGCCCCGCGCGACGACCCACCGCGCGCGCGACGAAACGCAGCGCGAGCGCCCCGGCGAGCACGCCCGCCACCTCGTAGCCACGCTCGGGCTCGAGCCTGTAGCCGAAGATCGCGCTCAGCTTGAGCGCCATCCCCACCTCGGTGATGGTCATGACCGGGAAGTCGGCGCCGGGCATGAAGCTGAGGGCGCCTGTGGCGAGGTTCGCGACGGCCGCCGAGGAGATGATGCGCATCGAGGCCGCGATGCGCATGAACGCGAAGTTCGCCGCGAAGGCGACGTCCTTCTCCGTGCGGTCGAGGATCCAGCGCGCGAGCGTATCGAGCAGGTACGCGTCGTCCGTCGCGGCGATGAGGCCGAGCAGCGGCGTATCGTCCTTGATGAAGGGCACCTCGACGCTCGACTCGGCGATGACGGCGACGGGGGCGCCCGCCACCACGAGCTCATGCACCGCGCGCTCGAGGATGTCCGACCCGCACGAGAGCACGAGCACGATATCCGTATCGGGCCGCGGCGCGACGGGCGCGGCCGTGAGGCGCTCCACGCGCACGAGCGCCGAGGTCGTCCTCGGCACGAGCGCGTCGCGCACGCAGGCCACGATCGCAGGCGAAGCGCTCCGATCCACATACACCGCGACGCGCACCGGCTCATCGGTGGCGCGCTTCGCGCCGACACCGGCCTTGAGCGCCCCGGCGAGCGATTCAACAGGTACCCTCATATCCGCTCCCGTCTATAGCGTTGCCTGGCGACGGCGCCAGATCGATTCAACGATACCGATGATTATGCACTGGACGATCATCGAGGAAGATCCGAAGCTGATGAACGGCAACGGGATGCCCGTGATGGGCATGAGCCCGATGCACATGCCGATGTTCTCGAAGATCTGGAACATCCACAGCCCCACGAAGCCCACGCACACGAGCCTGAAGAAGAGCGACTCGCACTTGATGGCGATGCGGATGACCGAGAAGAGCAGGAAGGCGAAGAGCGCGAGCAGAACGAGCGCGCCCGCGAAGCCGAAGGTCTCGCACAGAAGGGCGAACACGAAGTCCGTGTGCGACTCGGGGAGAAACCCGTAGGACGACTGCGTGGCGTGGCCGATCCCCTTGCCGAAGAAACCGCCCGAGCCCACCGCGATGAGCGACTGCTGCAGGTTGTAGCCCGCACCCGAGGTGTCCGCCTCGGGGTCGAGGAACACGAGCAGGCGGTTCATCTGGTAGCTCTTGATGAGCGAGTTCGCATCGCCCACGATGCCGTCGATGATGGAGTCCGTCGCCAGGATGAGCGACACGAGCCCGATGATGACCGCGATGGTGGAGAGCACCCACTCCTTGCGCGCGCCGCTCATCATGATGGTCACGGCGCCGGAGAAGAACACCACGAGGCTCGAGCCGAGGTCGCCCTGGATGATGATGCAGACGAACGGCACGGCGAGCATGCCGCAGAACTTCAGGTAGTCGCGGAACGAGTCGATCTTGCCGTGGTACTGCGCGCCGATGGAGGCCATGAAGAAGACGGTGATGACCTTCGCGAGCTCGACGGGCTGGAACGTGAGGTGGATGAAGGGTATCTGGATCCACCCCGTCATGCCCATGGCGTTGTACGAGAGCCCCGGCACATAGGGCAGGAAGATGACGATGATGTCTACGACGAGCAGGACGGTCGACATGTTCGCGAGGTTCGAGAAATCGATGTTCCACATCACGACGGCCACGGCGACGCCGATGGCGATGCCGAGCAGGTGGCGCGGGAACGACACCTCAGGGTTCGTGAACGAGGCGGACCACATGACGAGCGTGCCGAACGTCACGAGCCCGACCCACGCGATGAGCACGCCGAGGTGCACCTGCGAGCGCAGGCCGCCCTTCGCGGTGCTCATCTGCTTGTTGACCTTCTTCAGGCTACCTGCCGAAGACGACGCCATACATCCTCCCCTCGTCCGTCACATGCTTCGATCGGAATCCGTCGGGCTCATGGAGTCCGGCGCGTTGTAGATCTGGCCGAGCACGTCGCGCACACCGTACACGGTCGACGAGCCGCCGAAGCCGCCCTGCTCGAGCACGCCGCACACCACGTACTTCGGGTTCTCGTACGGGGCGTAGGTGATGAACCAGCCGTACGGGTCCTGGCCGGCCTTCTCGCCCGTACCGCTCTTGCCGGCAACGGTCACCGGCAGGCTCGAGAAGTGCGCGGCGAGCGTGGCGGACTCCTCGTAGATCATGCGCTTGAGGCCGCTGTGCACGAGGTCGAGGTAAGCCGAATCGACCTCGGCCGTGAGCCGCTCCTTCGAACCGGTCTCGTTGTAGCGGTACGAGTCGCCGCCCTCGCCGTCGCGCGCGAGCGCGGAGAGGAACACGTGCGGCGTGTACTCCTTGCCGCCGTTGGCGATGCCCATGTAGGCGCAGGCCATCTGGAGCGGCGTCACGAGCAGGTCGCCCTGGCCGATGACGATGTTCGACATGTCGCCCGGGTTCCAGGTGCGGTCCTCGTCGGAGTAATCGGAGAAGTACTCCTTCTTCCACGCGGCGTCGGGGACGCGACCGGCCTGCTCGCTCGGCAAATCGACGCCGGTCGTCGAGCCCAGCCCCCAGCGGCGGAACATCTCCTGCAGGCCCTCCGGGTTGTCCTTGTCGTAGAAGAAGTCGTGGCCGATGTCGTAGAACACCGGGTCGCAGGAGTAGATGATGCCGTCCTCGAGCGTCATGACGCCATGTCCGCTATGGTCCCAGCACCATTTGCCGTACGCCTCGCCGTCGCCCGTCCAGTAGCCCGTGCACGTGGTCGTGCGCGTGGAGGAGTAGACGCCGTACTCGAGGCCGGCGAGGGCGGAGAGCGGCTTGATGGTCGAAGCGGACATGTACTGGCCGCCGATCGCGCGGTTGAGCAGGGGGTTTCCGCTCTCGTCGCCGTTCAGCTGCGACCAGGCGTCGTTCGAGATACCGCCGATGAAGACGGAGGGGTCGTAGGTGGGCGTGCTCGCCATGCCGAGGATCTCGCCGTTCGTGCAGTCGAGGCAGAGCATCGCGCCGTTTCCGGCCTCGTTGTAGCCGAACTGCTTCGAGATGCTGATGGCGTAGGCGAGGCCCTCCTCGCAGGCGCGCTGGATGTTGACGTCGAGCGTGAGGCGGATGTCCGTGCCCGAGCGCGGCGGGACCTCCCCCACCTGGCCGGTCACGTTGCCGGCCGCGTCCACCGTGACGGTCTGCTCGCCGCGCACGCCCTGCAGCAGGCTCTCGTACTGCGCCTCCACGCCGGCCTGGCCCACGATGTCGCCCGTCTCGTAGACGATCGAGCCCTCGTCGCGCTCCTCGGAATCCTGCGCCTCGAGCTGCTCGGCGGTGATGGTGCCGGTGTAGCCAAGCACGTGGCAGGCGAGCGTGCCGTAGGGGTACTCGCGCTCGGTGCGGTCGACGACCGTGACGCCCTCGAACTCGCCGGCGTGTTCCTGGATGTAGGCGATGGTCGAGCGGCGCACGTCGGTGGCGATGGTGTGCTGCGCCTGAGCGCCCTCGGTGTTGTCGCGGATGTTGCGCCGGACGGCCGCGTAGGGCATGCCGAGCACGTTCGAGAGATGGCGCACGAGCACCGGGTCGTCCACGAGGTCGCTGTAGGCCGTCACCGCGAGGAGCGCGCGGTTGCGCACGAGCTCGACGCCGTTGCGGTCGAGGATGCGCCCGCGCGGGGCGGCCGTGGTGACGGTGCGCGTGCGGTTCTGGACGGACAGGTCCTCGTAGTAGTCGCCGCGCACCATCTGCATGCTCCAGAGCTTCGCGAGGATGGCGCCGAACATGACGCCCACGCCCGCGGTGAGCATGGTGAAGCGGCCCTTGTACGCGAGGCCCGAGGTGTTGCCCTCGCCCTCCGAGGCCTTCGGGCGCGTGCCGTTCTTGGTATCGAACGTGAACTTCCCGGAATAGCCGCGCAGGAAGATGAGCGACCCGATGACTGCCGCGAGCAGCACGAGGCCGGCTATGATGACGAGCGTCTGAGCGTTCATGCGCTTCCCTAGTGAAGTGAGCGTCGGCGCGTGCGCGGCACGGTCTTGAACCGCGAACCGCTGCGCCCCCCGCGCGCGGAGAAACCGCCCCCGCCGAGCGCGGAGGGCGATCCGGACGCCATGAGGAACGGGATGGATGCGATCGACGTCAGGATCGCGGTCACGACCCCATGACCGAGCGAGAACAGGATGCTGCCCTCGGCGCCGAGCAGGACGAGCGCCACCGCGTTCACGATGCACGCGGCGAAGATGCCGACGCCCGCGAGGCGGATCGATGTGGGCGAGAACCCGCTCGTGCCCGCTCCGCCCACGCTCGCGAGCGCGAAGGAGCAGACGGTGGTGATGAGCGCCATGAGCCCGATGGGCACGGTGGCGGTGAGGTCGTAGAAGAGGCCGGAGAAGAAGCCCGCGTACACGGCCTGCGTCGCATCGCCCCTGAGCGCGACGGCGACGGCGAAGGCGAGCATGAAGTTGAAGCGGCCGCCCAGGATGGAGATCTGCGGCGCGAGGGCGACCTGGAGCACGGCGGCTACGATCGCGAGGACGGGCATGACGTAGGAGCGCTGCGTCCCAGCGTTGGTATACGGCATGTGTCCCTCCTACTCCCCTGCGTCCGTGGCTCCGTCGTCCGACGAGGACCCGTCGCCCGATGCGGCGGCGTCATCGTCTTGCGCGTCGTCCTGCGTCGAGGACTCGTCGCGGGCGGTCCCTTGCGGGCTTGCGTTCGAGGAGGCGACGTCGTCGTCGGTGGCACGCTGCTCGTCGGTGAGCGACGTGATGACGAGGACCTCCTCGTTGTTCTCGGTTTCCGACGACGCGGGCGTCACGACGATCGTGTAGTACGAGGCGTTGTCCGGACGGTCGACCGAAGACACCACGCCGAGCGGCAGGCCCTTCGGGTACACGCCGCCCAAGCCGGAGGAGACGATGATGTCGCCCTCCTTGACGTCGGAATCGACCGTCACGTACTCGAGGCGGAGCGTCCCGTCCGGCTGACCCTGCAGGATGCCCTGCGCGCGCGTGCTCTGCACCATGGCCGAGATCCCGGAGTTCTCATCGGTCACGAGGCGCACGGTCGCCGTGGTGGGCGACACCTCGATGATCTGGCCGATGATGCCGGCGGCGTTGCAGACCGGCATGTTGATGGCCAGGCCGTCGGCCGAGCCCTTGTCGATGGTCACGGTGCGCGACCACGCATCGCCCGACTCGCCGATGATCCGCGCGGCCGTGGACTGCAGGCTGTACGTGGACTGCAGCCCCAGGAGCGACTCGAGCCGCTCGGCGGTAGCCTGCGCCTCGGAGAGCTCGGCGACCTTTGCGCGCAGCTCCTCGTTCTCAGCCTCGAGGTCCGAGAGCGTCGCCGGGGATGCCGTGAGGTTCGACGCGATGTTGCCCACCGCGTTGAACGGCGCCGCGATGACGGAACCGAGGTAGCGCACCGGCGTGGTGACCGTCATCACCACGGAGCGCGCTGCATGGATGATTCCCGCATCGCCCTCGCGGATGGAGAACGTGAGCAGGAGCACAGATATTACACACAGGACGATGAACGGGCGAAGCCCCGTCGACTGCCTGCGATTGTTCAGGTTCGAGGAAAACCCCTGGGACCGCGGCACGAGCTAAGCCCCCTACGCGTTCCCCTGCACGAAGCCGCCATCGAAGGCGTTGGCCTCGAGCACGCGGGCGCAGCCGTTCACGACGTTGTCCAGGGCGGTCGGGCTCACGTTCACCGAGACGCCCGTCTCGTCGCGCAGCAGCACGTCGAGGCCGCGCAGGAGCGCGCCGCCGCCCGTGAGCAGGATGCCGTAGTACATGAGGTCCGAGGCGAGGTCCGGCGGGGTGGCGTCGAGCGCGTCCTTCACGGCCTTGACCATGTCCTCGAGCGGCTTTTGGAGCGCGCGGCGGATCTCCTCGCTCTCGATGCGCACCGTCTTGGGCAGGCCGGTGATGACGTCGCGGCCGTTCACCTCGACGTCGAGCTCGTCCTTCAGGGGCACGGCGGAGCCCACCTTGATCTTGATGTCCTCCGCGGTGCGCTCGCCGATGGCGAGGTTGTAGGCGTCGCGCACATGGGTGAGGATGGCACGGTCGAACTCGTCGCCCGCGATGCGCACGGACTGCGAGACGACGATGCCGCCCATGGCGATGACGGCGACCTCGGTGGTGCCGCCGCCGATGTCGATGACCATGGAGCCCGTGGGCTCCTCGACCGGCAGGTCGGCGCCGATGGCGGCGGCCATGGGCTCCTCGATGAGGTATGCCTGGCGCGCGCCGGCCGACATGGTGGCCTCGAAGACGGCGCGCTTCTCGACGGAGGTCACGCCCGAGGGCACGCACACCACGACGCGCGGCCGCGGGGTCCAGGGATAGCGCTTCTCGCTCGCCTTGTCGATGAAGTAGCGGAGCATCGCCTCGGTGACGTCGAAGTCGGCGATGACGCCGTCCTTGAGCGGGCGCACCGCGACGATGTTGCCCGGGGTGCGGCCGAGCATGCGCTTGGCCTCGATGCCCACGGCGAGGATGCGGTCATCGTTCTTGTCGATGGCGACGACGGAGGGCTCGCGGATCACGATGCCCTTCCCGCGCACGGAGACGAGGGTGTTCGCGGTGCCGAGGTCGATCGCCAGGTCGCCGGAATACTGACCGAACAGCATATCCATCAAAGAAAACAACATGTGCTCCAAGAACTCACTCAGATGCGCGCGCACGCGCATTCGCGTCGATTGGCGTCAAGTGTAGTGCAAACCGATGCCGCCCGCGTGACGCGAACGGCATCGGCTAAAAATAACATATGCTAGGCAGCGGCCGCGCTCGAGGCGTCCGCATCGGCCTCGGACGTGGTGGCAGAGCCATCCGTCGCGGCCTCATCGGTCGTGGCGGCGGTGTCGGCGCTCTCGGCATCCGTAGCCGCATCGTCCGCAGACCCGTCGGTGCCGGAGGCGTTGGAGCTCACCGCGCTGTCGCGATGCAGGTCGATGGAGGCCACCGTCCAGCCGATGTGGTTCGCCCCGCGCGCGAAGGTGACGTCGTACTCGGCCGTCGCGCCCATGGAGAGCTTGACCGCCACGAGCGCCGTGGACTCCGTCATGGACTGATCCATGTTCGTGATCGTGGGCTCGGCGCCCTCGGGGATGGAGGAGACGATCTGCGTGCGCGCGGCATCGGAGAGGCCCGGCGCGAGGTAGGCCTCGGCATCGGAGCCGTCGGTCACCGCGTTGAAGAGGCCCGTGATCGCGTCCTGCTGCGAGGGGATGCCGAAGCCGCGCGTGTAGGCGAAGGCGCCGCCGCCGAGCGCGAGCAGAAGCAGGATGAGGATGGCGATGAAGATCTTGAGCCCCACGTGGCGGTGCTTGCGGCGGATCTTCATCTCCTGGCGGTCCTGCTGGATCATCTCGGATTCCGTGAGCGTGAAGAAGCCGGTGTCCGAGGGGTCGGGCATGAAGGCGCCCGACTTGCCGAGCGGGTCGAGCGGGTCGACCGGCGCGTTGAAATCGGTCGAGGCGGGTGCGGCCGCGTCCGTCCGCGTCATCGCGCCCGCGGAGGGCGCGGCGTCGAGCGTCGCCTGCGCCCGGTCGCGCGCGGCGGCCTCGGAGGGCGTGAGCTCGTAGAGGCCGTCGGCCGTGGCGGCGCGGAAGGCCTCGAGCGCCTCGGTGGGCCGGTTCGCGGCCGCGAGCGCCTCGCCGAGGCCGGCGTTGATGCTGTGGACGTCGTCGCGCGGCGTGGCGAAATCGAGCGCCGTGCGGTACGACTCGATGGCGTCCTGGGCGCGGCCGAGCTTGACGAAGCAGCCGCCGAGGAGCGCGAGCGCCGAGGCCGGCGCGGGGTTCGCCCCGTCGATGGCAGCCTGGCGGAAGGCCGTGCCCGCCTCGGCGATATGGCCGAGCTCGAGCTGCGCCCTACCGAGGCCGAGGTAGGCCTTGTACGGCGTGGCATAGCTGCCGTCGTCGAGCGCCTGGGTGAAGCAGCGCACCGCGCCCTCGGCGTCGCCCACGGCGGCGAGCGCCTTGCCCTCGTTCGTGAGGAGCGCCCCGCGCTTGCCGTACGCCGCGTCCTCGAGGGCGCGCGCATATGCCTGCGCGGCCTCGCGGGGGTACCCGAGCTTCATGAGCGCGTTGCCGCGCAGGTGGTCGGCTTCGCCCGAAACCTCGGACGCATCCTTGCAGGCTTCAAACAACTGGGCGGCGGAGGCGTAATCGCCCGCGCGATAGGCGTTGCGCGCGCGCTCGAACAGATCTACGTTCACGGATGCTCCTTCATCTACGCGGCTTCATGGACGATCTCGACGTGGCGGATCTCATCGCCCGCACGCAGCCGGCCGATGACATCGAGGCCCTCGACCGTCGTCCCGAAGACAGTGTACCCAGCGTCGAGGTTGTGCTGGGGTCCCAAGCAGAAATAGAACTGGGAGCCCGCCGAATCCGGGTGCTGCGAGCGCGCCATGGCGAGCGCCCCGTCCACATGGCTGTTCCGCGGGTTCGTGGCGAACTCCGCCTTGATGCGCCAGCCCGGGCCGCCGGTGCCGGGCATGCCATCGGGGCCGGGCCTGCCGGCGGCGACGTCCTCGGGTGACATGTCGCGCGTGTTGGGGTCGCCGCCCTGGATGACGAAGCCGGGGACGTAGCGATGGAACTTCAACCCGTCGTAGAACCCCATCGTGGCGAGCTCGCAGAAATTGCCCACGTGGATGGGAGCGCCATCGCCGTCGAGACGGACGCGGATCGTGCCCTGCGAGGTCTCGATCACCGCGACCTCGTCGCCACGCACGTCGTATTCGGGGATGTGGAGCTCAGGTTGCGAGAAGCCGAACATACGCTGCCTCCTTGAGCGTCATTGCATGGATATCCCTTAGATTCTAGCAAGAACGACTAGATTCCACGAATTCGGCACGAGGGGCTTGAGGGGGCTTTGGCGCAGGGGTGGCGGCTGTCCCCGCTCACCCGACTCGCTTCGCTCGCGAAGGGCGCGCGGGGACAGCCGCCACCCCCGTGCAACGGCGCCCACTCGAAGCAGGAAGAGTATTTCTTCCAGCAACTCGTCTAGGGCTGCTGGGGTTCCCATTCGCCGACGTGGGCGTAGTAGTTGTCGAGGGCGGAGCTGCCGGCTTCGCGCATGGGGGCGAGGATCTCGTCCTGGTAGTTCGACGGGTACTCGCCCTCGGGCACGGCGAGCGAGACGTCCCACGAAGCGCAGATGGCGTCGACGCGCTCGTACATCCACTCGGCGAGTTGGCGCACGTTATCGCGGTCGTCGGCATACGCCGAGCCATCGATGAGCTGCAGGGCGTCGAGCTCGTCCATGATGTCCTGGAGCTCGTCGCGCAGGGCGTAGGCGCCCGCGGAGGCCTCTTTGCGGTTGTCAAGGCTAGGGTCGAGGTAGGAGGCGTTGAACGCGGTGATGGCGTCGGCGAAGCGGTCCCCGTCGTTGATGGACACCACCGCCTCGTAGGCCTGATGCAGCTTCTCGTAGGCGGCCTCGTCGGAGAGCGTCGCGTCCTCGATGGGCTCGGTCGCGGGCTGCTCCTCGGGTTCATCGGCGGCGTCGGCGTCCTCCTGCTTCACCTGCGTCCCCACGCGCGAGGGAAACATCTCGCGCGCGGACTCCTGGATGGAGGCCATGATGCCGGGCATGACGCCGAAGGGGTCGAAGGCGACGAACCCCACGGCGCCGGCGATGAGCACGGCCGCGACAATCGCGATGACGACCCCGGCGCGCGGCCGGCGGCGACGGCGCTCATCCGAGCGCCCCGCGGAGGAAGCGGAGATGTCGCGCGCGTCGAGCACATGGGTCGCGCTCGGGTCGAGCGCGTCATCGAGCACGCTCCGCGCGTTCGAGAGCGCGGGGACGTGCGGCACCTCGGGCTCCTTGGACGCGTGCGTGAGCCGCGGGAAGCTCGCCGTCTTGCCGGCAGCGAGGTCGGAGGCCGAGAACGTGGTGGAGAGGATGCTCGGGGCGGGACGGCCGCACTTGGGGCAGGTGCGATCCTGCGGCGAGAGGCGCGCGCCGCAGCCATCGCAGAACAGGAACGCCGACGGGCGCGGTGCCTCGTCCTCGATGCGGGCATGGCAGAGGGGGCAGACGGAGCTGCCATCCTCGATGGTCGCATGGCACTGGGGGCAGATCATGCGCGCTTCATCCCTCCTCTTCCCTCGTACAGGCGGTAACGGAACGCTCGCGCGAGCCCAAGGACCGCGCTCCTAGCGGGATCCCGCAAGGCTCTCGAGCACATAGGGAAGGATACCACCGCTTCTGAGGTAGGCGCCCTCCGTGGGCGTGTCCACGCGCACCCGAACCTCAAAATCGGTGCGCGTGCCGTCCGGTGCCGTGGCCGTGACCTGCGCGAGCATGGGGCGTTCCCCGACCTGTGCGATATCGATGGACGCGATGTCGAACGTCTCGAGGCCGGTGAGGCCGAGCGCCTCGGCGCCCTCGCCCGGCAGGAACTCGAGCGGGACGATGCCCATGCCGATGAGGTTGGATCGATGGATACGCTCGAAGCTCTCGGCGATGACCGCGCGCACGCCCAGGAGCGCCGGAGCCTTTGCTGCCCAGTCGCGGGAGGACCCCGACCCGTACAGCTTGCCGGCGATGACGATGAGCGGGATGCCCGCCGCGCGGGCGGATTCCGCGGCATCGAAGATCGTGGCCTGCTCCCCTGTCACCGGGTCGCGCGTCCAGCCTCCCGGGCGGTCGGCGAGCGCGTTGCGCAGGCGGACGTTCGCGAACGCCCCGCGCATCATGACCTCGTGGTTACCGCGCCGGGCGCCGTAGGTGTTGAAGTCGCCGTCCGCGACCCCGTGTGCACGCAGGTAGCGCGCGGCGGGCGAATCGGGCGCGATCGTGCCCGCGGGAGAGATGTGGTCGGTCGTGATGAAGTCGCCCAGAAGCGCGAGGCAGCGCGCGCCCGTGCAACTCCATACGGCGCCCTCACCCAGAGCGGCCGCGCCATCGAAATACCCTGGACGACGCACGTAGGTGGACGCGGGATCCCAGCTGAACGTCTCGCCGCGCGCGGGATCGAGCGCGCACCAGTCCTCCTTGCCCTCGAAGAGGCCCGCCGCGGGAGCGTAGCCCACGGACGCCATGAGGTGCGCGCGCATGCGCTCAACCTCCCCCGCCTCAGGCATGAGGTCGGACAGGTACACGGGACCCGCCGCTCCCTCGCAGAGCGGGTCGTGCGCGAGGTCGATATCGACGGTGCCCGCGAGCGAGAGCGCCACGACGAGCGACGGCGAGCAGAGGTAGTTCTGGGAAACGTCCGGCGAGATGCGCCCCTCGAAGTTTCGGTTTCCCGAGAGCACGCTCACGAGCTCGCAGGAATCCGCAATCGCATGCAGGGGCTCGAAGACTGGGCCGGAGTTGCCGATGCAGCTCATGCAGCCGTAGCCGCACACCGCGAACCCGAGCTGCTCGAGCGGCTCGATATAGGCGGGGGCGAGGAAGCTGTAGGTGTTCGAGGAGCCGGGGGCGAAGACCTTCTTGACCCACGGGCGCGGCCGGCACCCCAGGCGCACGGCGCGCTCGGCGACGATGCCGGCGGCGACCATCATGTCCAAGTCGGTCGCCGTGGTGCAGCTCGTGATGGCCGCGATGGCGATGGCGCCGTCGCCCACGGTGGCGTCCTCGCCGTCGATCGAGATGTCGAAGCGCGCCTCTCCGGAGCGCCCATGGGCGGCGAGACCGGCGCGGAAGCGACCGCGCAGCTCGCTCAGGCCGAGGCGGTCGTGCGGGCGCGCGGGGCCGGCGAGCGAGGGCTCGACAGAGGCCAGGTCGAACTCGAGCACCTCGGCGTAGACGGTGTCCTCACCCTGTCCGAGCATGCCCTGGGCCTCGAGGTAGGCGCGTGCGAGCGAGCGCTCATGCGGAGTGCGCGCGAACGCGTCGAGCTGCGCGAGCGTCGCCTCGTCCGCGGGGAAGAACGTCGCCGTGCAGCCGTATTCGGGCGACATGTTCGCGATGGTCGCCCGTTGCGTGGGGGTGAGCGCGGCCACGCCCGGCCCCGTGCACTCAACGATGGAACCCACGACGCCCCGCGCGCGCAGGAACTCCGCGAAGGAGAGGGCCACGTCCATGGCGCAGACCCCGGGGCGCGGCGCGCCGGTGAGCTTGAGGCCGATGACCGCGGGCACCATCATGGTGATGGGCTGCCCGAGCGCGGCCGCCTCGGCCTCGATGCCGCCCACGCCCCAACCGAGCACGCCCATGCCGTTGGCGGTCGTGGTGTGCGAGTCGGTGCCCACGAGGGTATCGAAGTAGGCCTCGCGCACCCCGTCCGCGCTCGTGCCCTCCATCGCGACGTCGCAGAGGTACTCGATGTTGAGCTGGTGGCAGATGCCGTGCCCCGGCGGCACGATGGAGACGTTCTGGAAGCTCGAGGCGCTCCATTTGAGGAACGTGAAGCGCTCGCGGTTGTGCTCGGCCTCGATGCGCTCGTTATCGCGGTCGGCCCCGCGGTACGAGACCCGGTAGGCCGTCACGGAGTGGTCGACCACGAGCGTGCAGGGAATCTTCGGGTTCACGAGCGCGGGATCGAGCCCGCGGCGCGCCGCCGCGTCGCGCATGGCGGCGAAATCGACGAAGACGGGAACGCCGGTGAAATCCTGGAAGAGGATGCGCCCGGGCATGAACTCGATCTCCTCGCCCGCGCGCCCCGCCAGGCCCGCTGAAACGATGCGGTCGGCGAAGCGGCGCGCCTCCTCGGGCGTGCGCGCGCACCGAAGGACGTTCTCGAGCAGGATCTTCAGGCTCGCCGGCAGCGCCGCGCTCCCGGGCACGGCGGAAACATCGAAATACCGGTACGAAACCCCGTCGATGACGAGGCTCTGCTGCGCGAAGCGCGGCTCGGACGAGACGCTCATGCTGCTCCCATCAGGAGGTGTGGCTACGATCGCTTCCCATCCTAGCGCGTTTGCGCGCGGGCATCGCGACGCGGATGCCCGATGCCGATTTCGTTACAGAGCCCGCGGGCGCACGGCGGCGCCCTCCCCCGCTCGCCGCGCCCTTCGCTTCGGGCTGGCGCGCGGGCTGCGCCGCTTCCGACGCAGGCGCCTCCGCATCCCGGATCTCGGCCGCTTCGATCTGTGCATCCGCGCGCGCAGCGCCCGTGCGCTCATGCCGCTTCGTGAAGGAGGCATAGGCGCGCGTGACCATGCGGCGCGCCGAGGAGCCCGTGGAGGTGACGCGCGTGCCGCCGCGCTTGCGGCGCGTCACGCGCACGCCGCGGCCGAAGCCGGTCGCGAGCCTCCTGCCCGCGCCCGGGCGCTCGTCCATCGCGTGCGCGAGCGTGAAGAAGAGCGCGGAGGCCGCAAGCGACGCGAGCGCCACGTAGAGCATCATGCCCCAGCTCAGGTGCGCGATGGAGAAGAGCTCGGTGAAGCCGAGGATGCCGATGGCGAGCCCCGCCACGATGGAGGCGAACAGCAGCCGGCGCAGCAGCGTGAAGGGCTGGGAGATGCGGAAGATGAGGCAGCAGCCCACGACGCTCGTCGTGATGAGGCACATCGTCGAGAGCGTCGCGGAATCGAGCGCGAACAGGCCCGCGCCCGCCATGCAGAGGCATGCCGCGAGGATGACGGAGATCGACGCGGGCAGCGCGCGCTTCACGACGTTCACGAGGAAGCTGCCCTCGACGCGTGCCCGGTTCGCCTCGAGGCCGAGGACGAAGCCGGGGTAGCCGATGCAGAAGAAGTTGATGAGCGTCATCTGGATGGGCTGGAAGGGGTACGGCGGGAAGGCGATGCACAGCGCCGCGAGCCCCATGGAGAAGAGCGTCTTGGTGAGGAAGAGCGCCGCGGAGCGCTGGAGGTTGTTGATGGCGCGGCGTCCCTCGGCCACCACGGCGGGCATGCTCGCGAAATCGTTGTCCACGAGCACGAGCTCGGCGACGTTGCGCGCCGCGTCGGAGCCCGCCGCCATGGCCACGGAGCAGTCGGCCTCCTTGAGCGCGAGCACGTCGTTCACGCCGTCGCCCGTCATGGCCACCGTGTGCCCGCGCCGCTGGAGGGCCTGCACGAGCTCGCGCTTCTGCTGCGGGGTCACGCGGCCGAACACGTGGTAGCGGTCGACCGCGGCGTCGACCTTCGACGGGGTGTCGAGGGTCGTTGCGTCCACGTACGCGTCCGCGCCGGGCACGCCCACGACCTGCGCGATCGACGAGACCGTGCGCGGGTCGTCGCCGGAGATGACGTTGAGCGCGACGCCCTGCTCGCAGAAGTAGCCGATCGTCTCGGCGGCGGAGGCGCGGATCTCGTCGCGGATGGTCACGAAGCCGATCGGCTCCGCCTCACCCACCATGTCTCCCTCGTCGGTGAAGCCCTCCACCTGCGCGACCACGAGCACGCGGCAGGTGCTCGCGAGCGCGGCGACCCGCTCCTCGACGCGGGCGAAGGCCGCGCGGCCGAGCACGAACTGGGCGGCGCCCATCACGAAGGCGCCCTCCGAAAACACCGCGCCGCTCCACTTCTTCGCGGACGAGAACGGCACGACGCGCGTGGGCTCGCTCGCGGGGACCTGCAGCTGCGCGTAATGATCGAGGAGCGCCTTGCACGTCTCGTTCGCATCCGCCGAGGTGGCGCGCGCGATGTTCGCCAGGGCGAAGTCCAGAAGCGCGACGTCGCGGGGAACGTGCACGGCCGCGGCCCGCCCCTCGACGGGCAGCGGGTAGGTTCCCTCGACCTCCATGCGGCCCGAGGTGATGGTGCCCGTCTTGTCGAGGCAGAGCACGTCGACGCGGGCGAGCGTCTCGATGCAGTAAAGCTGCTGGGCGAGGACGTTCTTACGCGCGAGGCGGATGGTGGAGATGGCGAGCACGGACGATGTGAGCAGCACGAGCCCCTGCGGCACCATGCCGAGCAGCGCGCCCACGGTGGAGAGGATGGCCGCCGAGACCGCGTGCCACGCCTCCGGACCGGAGAACATCCACGCGAGGAGCCCGAGCGTGGCATCGGGCGACGCGGCCGTCCACGCAGCGTACGACTCGTGCACGCTCGAGATGAACAGGGCGATGCCGAGCGGCAGCATGATGATGCTCGCGAACTTCACGATGAGGTTGAGCGTGTTCAAGATCTCGGAGTTGACCTGCTTGACGTACTTCGCCTCGTTGTTGATCTTGGCGACGTAGTTATCGGCGCCCACGTGCACCACACGGGCGTACACGAGGCCGGAATCGAGGAAGCTGCCGCTCATGAGCGAGGAGCCCGGCTCTTTCTTGATGAGGTTGCTCTCGCCGGTGAGCAGGCTCTCGTTCACCTGCGCCTCGCCGGTGAGCACCGTGGCGTCGGCCGGGACCTGGTCGCCGCGGCCGAGCTTCACGACGTCGTCGATGACGATCTCGTCGAGGTCGAGCTCGACCTCGCGTCCGTCGCGGATAACCTTCGCCTTCTTCGTGGCGAGCAGCGTGAGCTTGTCGACCATGCGCTTCGAGCGCAGTGCCTGCACGATGCCGATGCCGGTGTTGAGCGCGACGATCGCGAGGAAGGTGAGGTTCTTGAACGAGCCCGCGATGATGACGAGCACGGCGAGCACGAGGTTGATGAGGTTGAAGAGCGTGAAGAGGTTCTCGAAGACGAGTTCGCGCACGGACTTCGTCTTGAGCTCCATGTTGACGTTGACGCGTCCCGCCTCGACGCGTTCGCGCACCTCTTCAGCGGTGAGCCCGCGCACCTCCGCGTCGTTGACCACGAGTGACCCCTCCCGAACGGCCTGCACATACGCGGCCAGTGTACCCGTTTTGCGCGCGGGCATACCAGCCGCGGCGGCGCATGCCCGCGCGGCCACTCGAAATTGTCATCTCGCATCCGTGCGGATTGAGTATAATGGTCTCGCACAACGTCCCATTAGCTCAGTGGATTAGAGCGTCTGCCTCCGGAGCAGAAGGCCACAGGTTCGAATCCTGCATGGGACACCAACGCATCCAGTGCGAACCCGTTCGGGCACGTCCCTGCGGGTTCGCTCTTTTTTGTCGCGCGCACGAGGCCCGAAACGGAGGCGACCGGCCCCGAGCGAAGCCCGGAGCCGGTCGCGGCATGCGGTGGCGCTGGATGGGCGCTTACGCCTCGAAGTCACCCTCGAGCAGCTTGGAGTAGACCGCCGCGGAGAGGTAGCGGTACTCGTCCTGCTGATGGGCCTTGTTGGTGAGCGTGTTCGCGAAGAGCGTCATGTTGTAGCCGTCGGCCTGGTAGTCGAAGGCCTGGATGGTGCCCTTGTAGGCCTCGATGGCCTCGGCGCTCATGAAGCCCTCGATGGGGTCGTCGTCCGTCGTCTTGATGAGGACGGTCGCGCCCTCGGGCACGCCGGTGATGAACGTGCCGCCGTAGCCGTACATGAGGTCGTCGCCCTCGCCCACGTAGGTCGCGGTGACGATGCTCTCCTCGGGGAACTCGACCGTCGTGAGGGCGTCGTAGGACATGTTGGCATCGTCGTTGTAGGTCACGTCGACACCGAGCGCCGCGGCGGACTCGAGCGCGTTGGCGGTGTAGCCCACGTACGGCTTGCCCTCGGCGACGAGCTTGCCCTCGTCCTCGCTGAGCGCCTGGTTGCCCACGATGATGTCGGCTTCCTCCGGGGAGTCGACGAGCGTGAAGCCCATCTGCTCGGTGAGCGCGAAGATGTCCATGTTGTAGGTCGTGTTGAGGCGGTTCTGGTAGTCCCTGACGCCGTACTCCTCGCCGGCCTCGTTCGTCATGAACTCGTCGACGGCACCGGGCACGTAGACCTTGATGCCGGTCTTGATGACCTGCGCGGTTGGCGCCTCGGCGACCTTGTGGGCGTCGAGCACGAAGTCGTCCTTCACCGCGTCGAAGTCGGAGGACGCGACGACGTAGTCGCCCGCGGACTCGCCCTCGGTCACGAGGCCGACCTGCACGCCGTCATCGAGCAGGGCGTTCACGGCACGGATGCTCTCGACGCCGCTGTTCTCGATCACGACGAGGTCGCCCTCGCCGTCGACCTCGGTCGCGAGCTCGATGGGCTCGGCGAGGTCGGTGAGCGCGGCGTCATCGAAGGCGCCCGGCGTGGTGATGGTGTCGCAGTCGAAGCCGCGCTGGTCGGGGAAGTTCGTGACGGGCTCGGAATAGAGCGACGTCCAGTCGTCGATGACCATGTTCTCGTACAGGGCCGCGTTGGCCATGTTGCGCTTGGCCTGGTGCATGTCGACGACGACCGTGCCCTCGGCATACGTCGTGCCGTTGACCTCGAAGTCCTCGGTGAGCTGCTCGAGGCGCACATCGTTGCGGAGCAGGTACTCGACCATCTCGGCGGCCGCCGCGCGATCCAGCTGGGCGTCGGAGTCGACGGGGATCACGTAGTACTCGGGGAAGAAGTTGTTGTTCTCCTCGTAGCGCGGGCGGAAGACGTCGGCCTCGGCGCCGACCTCGTCAGACTGGCTCACGTAGTAGGGACGGATCTCGTCGGCGTCGATGTTCTCGATGCCGCGCTCATAGCGCTCGAGCTGGTTCAGGAACATCTCGTCCTTGTTCTCGGACACGAATTCGGCGTTGCCCACGAAGCCGTACTTCACCGCGGTCACGGCGTCCTGGGAGCCGTAGGGCAGCTCGACGGTGTAGGCGTTCACGCCGTGTAGCATCGCGTACTGCGGGGTATAGCTCGAGGACATGTCGTCGAACGGCACCCACTCGAGGCTGCCGTCGTCGGTGACCTTGAGGTAGTCGCGCATGGGGATCTGGACGCTGTTGATGGTGTCGTTGTTCGAGATGGCGGCAGCGGCGAACGCCTCGCCCTGCTGCATGGCGGTGTCGATGAACAGGTCGTACTCGTTGTTCGGGTCATGCGTGGGCGAGCAGGGCTCAACCTGGAACTGCGTGTAGTACCCGTGGATCTCGTGCAGCGAGATGGGTTCCCACTTCGCGATGAGCTCCGTCATGGCCTGGGTCTCGGGCTGGGTCTGGTAGGTGTTGTCGCGGTTGAGGTCGAGGCCGTTGCCGCCCGTGCGGACGTTATAGGTGCGGCCGTCGACGTTCTCGCTCGGCACGAGGATGAAGAACACGTCGTCGAGCAGGGCGTCGGGGTCGAGCGTGCGATCCTCGACGTTGTAGTAGCGCGCGAACTCCTCATCGGTGAGGTCGACCGACGCGTCCGGGTTGGCCTCGGGGTCGTCGGTGGGGTTCATCTGGCCCTCGCCCTGGATGTAGCCCACGCCCGTCACGTCGTCGGCGATGAGCTCGGACCACGCGGTGCCGTCGGAGGCCATCTCCTGCTCGAGCGTGGCCTGGCCCTCCTCGGTGAGGCCCGCGACGGTGCGGTACTCGATGGGCTCGTTCTTCACGAGGGCGCGCAGGAACTCCATGACGCCGTCGGAGCCGATGATCTCATCCGCATGGATGTTGCTGTAGACGATGGGGACCTTGTACTCGAGCGTACCGGCCTCGACCTCTTCCTGCACGGTAGCGGGCTCGGTCTCCATGCGCTCGGTGAGCTCGAGGTACTCGTCGAGGTCGGACTCCTCCTTGGTCACGAACACGGCGTTGATGGGACGCCCCTCGGCGGACTGGCCGATCTCGACGACCTCGGCGTACAGGCCGTTCTCCTTGGCCTCGTCGACGAGCTCAGGAAGCTCGGCGTCGATCTCGGCCTGGGTGCGGTACTGGTCGTAGGGGCGCACGTCGACCTCGGCGGTGCCGGCGGTCTTGCCGTCGACGTCGCAGGTGAGCTCATAGGTGCCCGTGTAGTCGAGGATGGTGTCGCGCAGCTGCGAGCGGTCGCGGTTGTCGATGCCGTCGTAGCCGAACATCGTGTTGGAGTCGAACGTCAGCTTGAGCGCGGCGCCGCCGTCGACCTCTTCGGCCGTGGTCTCGATGTTGGTGAAGAGCTCCGTCTGCGGCTGCTGGGAGGTCTCGACGGTCTCCCACTCCTCGATGGGACCGCCCAGGTACTGGTACGGCCAGGCCTCGGTATCCTCCTGCATGCCCTCCTCGCGGCTGAGCGACCAGGTCACCTTGCCGTCATCGATGAGCTGCTGGAGCTCCTCGACGCTCTGCCCGCTCACGGGCAGCGTCGCCTCGAAGCTGCGCGCCTCGGTCATGGAGATGACATCGGCGCCCTCGCCGGTCACGTTCTTGAACGCGATGGCCTCGGTACCTCCGCCCGAGCATCCGCCCAGGACGAGGGCGAGCGCCACGCCGAGCGCGGATACGGCGACACCCTTCAGCTTTCCCCTCATAGGGTCTCCTTTCGAAACGTTGAGCAACTAACACGTATCGCATGCATCAGTCGATAGGCCGCCCTCCTAACCCGTGCACTCGTTCCCCTATGAGATGAGGCGTGAGAGACGAAGCGCAAGGGGTCGAATACGAAAGGAGCACCCCTCTACGAGGCAGGACGCCGCAATATCCCCCAGGCGATCCCGCTTGTGCGCAGCATGCACCCCGGCATCTCACAGCCCCGACTATATGCAAGCGCCCCCGAGCGCGCATCAGCGATTCGACGAGTGGCGCGGCGCGCAGGGTGAGCGGAGGCGGGCGCCGGGGCGAGGCGGGGCGCAAGATCACGTTCGAGCGGCGTCGCGCAGAGCCATATGGCGGCTTCGTTCCGGCATGGTAAACGGCAGCGTGCACCCGGTCATGTGTCCGCCCCATGGTATACAATGAGCCGACGCAACAAGCCATGAGAAGAAAGCACCGGTGCCGCATGATCGCGATTTTGAAGAAGGACGCCAACCGCGCCGCCGTCGACCACCTCCTGTCCTGGATCGAGAAGAAGGGGCTGCAGGCGCACGTGAGCCAGGGCGAGAACGAGCTCATCGTGGGCCTCGTGGGAGACACCACCCGCATCGACCCGTTCCTGCTCGAGTCCATGGACATCGTCGAGCGCGTTCAGCGCGTCTCGGAGCCCTTCAAGAAGGCGAACCGCAAGTTCCATCCCATGGACACCGTCGTGGACTGCGGGCACGGGGTGAAGATCGGCGGCGATCACTTCCAGGTCATCGCCGGCCCCTGCTCCGTCGAGGGCGAGAACCTCATCCGCATCGCGCGGCGCGTGAAGGCTGCCGGCGCCACCATGCTGCGCGGCGGGGCCTACAAGCCGCGCACGAGCCCCTACGCCTACCAGGGCATGGGCGCCGCCGGCCTCGATCTGCTCATGGAGGCCGGCACGGAGCTCGACATGCCCGTGGTGACCGAGATCATGGACCCGCGCGACGTGCAACTCTTCTTAGATAAGGGCGTCGACGTCATGCAGATCGGCGCGCGCAACGCCCAGAACTTCCCGCTCCTGAAGGAGGTCGGCAAGACCTCCACGCCCGTGCTGCTCAAGCGCGGCATGGCCGAGAGCATCGACGAGCTCCTCATGGCGGCCGAGTACATCATGAGCGAGGGCAACCCCAACGTGATCCTGTGCGAGCGCGGCATCCGCACCTTCGAGACGCGCACCCGCAACACCTTCGACCTCAACGCCGTGCCCGTGCTGCGCTACCTCTCGCACCTGCCCGTCGTCGCCGACCCGAGCCACGCCACGGGCTACACGCGCTATGTGGAGCCCATGGCGCTCGCCGCCACCGCGGCCGGCGCCCACGGCCTCGAGATCGAGGTGCACGACGCGCCCGACCAGGCGTGGTCCGACGGCGCGCAGGCGCTCACGCCCGACATGTTCGACGACTGCATGCGCCGCATCGCGCTCATCCGCGCAGCGATCGAGCCCGAAGGCGGCGAGTGCGCATGATGTCCGCACAGGATGCGCCTGCGGGCGGCGCGCGCGCCGCGCAGCCGACGATCGGCATCGTGGGCCTCGGCCTCATCGGCGGGAGCTTCGCCCGCGCCTACGCGGCAGCGGGCGCGCGCGTCGTCGCCTGCGATACCGATGAGGACACGATGGACGCGGCGATGATCGAGACGGTCGAGGCCGTCCTCGATGACGAGGAGATCCCCGGCTGCGACCTCATCATCCTCGCCGCCTACCCGGATGCCTGCATCGAGTGGCTCGAGGAGCATGCGGAGGTGCTCGGCGCGGCAAGCGCGCCCGAGGATGGCCGAGGACCCGTCGTCATCGACACGGCGGGCGTGAAGGCGGCCGTCTGTGCGCGCGCCTTCGAGCTCGCCCGCGCGCACGGCTTCGCCTTCGTGGGCGCGCACCCCATGGCGGGCACGGAGCACTCCGGCTTCGCCCATGCCCGCGCGAACCTCTTCCAGGGCGCGCCCATGGTGCTCGTGCCGCCCGCGCTCGACGACACCGCGCGGCTGCATCTGCTCGACCGCGTGCACACCCTGCTCGCGCCCGTGGGCTTCGGCACGTTCAGCGTGACGACGCCCGAGGAGCACGACGCGGTCATCGCCTACACGAGCCAGCTCGCGCACGTCGTCTCGAACGCCTATGTGAAGAGCCCCACCGCCCGCGAGCACCACGGCTTCTCGGCGGGCAGCTACCGCGACCTCACGCGCGTCGCGCACCTGAACCCCACCATGTGGGCCGAGCTCATGTGCGACGATGCCGAGAACCTGAGCCGCGAGATCGGCCGGATCATCGATGCGCTCGCCGCCTATCGCGACGCCCTCGATGCCGGCGACCGCGAGCGGCTGCGCGCGCTCCTCGCCGAAGGCGACCGCATCAAGCGCGCGCTCGACGATGAAAGGGACAGCTGATACCCATGGCAGAGATCACCATCGACATCACCGTGCAGAACCCCTACCGGGTGCATATCGGCACGCGCCTGCTCGAGGGCGCGGGCGCGGTCGTGCGCGACGCGGTGCCGCGCGCCCGGAAGGCCGTCATCGTGACCGATTCGAACGTGGGGCCGCTCTATGCGCACATCGTGCGCGATAGCCTCGCCGAGGCCGGCCTCGAGGTGGCCGTCCACACCTTCCCCGCGGGCGAGGAGCACAAGACGCTCGCCACCTACGGCGCGATCCTCGAGTTCCTCGCGGCCGAGGAGCTCGACCGCTCGGACGTCGTCATCGCGCTCGGCGGCGGCGTGACGGGCGACATGGCGGGCTTCGCCGCGGCGACCTACATGCGCGGCATCGCGTACGTGCAGATGCCGACGACGCTTCTGGCCATGGTGGATTCCTCCGTGGGCGGGAAGTGCGCCGTCGACCTCTCGTGCGGCAAGAACCTCGCCGGCGCGTTCTGGCAGCCCGGCGCCGTCGTCGCCGACGTGGGGTGCCTGGGCACGCTCACGCCCGAGCAGCTCGCCGACGGCTGCGGCGAGGTGGTGAAGCACGCCGTCATCGCCGATGCATCCCTCTTCGAGCTGCTCGAGAAGACGCCGCTCACCTTCGACCTGCTCACGCGCGACCTCTCGCTCGCCGCCGCCATCATCGCCCGCAACGTCGAGATCAAGCGCGACGTCGTCGTCATCGACGAGCGCGAGAACGGCGCGCGCAAGCTCCTGAACTTCGGGCACAGCATCGGGCACGCCATCGAGGCGTGCTCGGGCTACACGCTCGGCCACGGCACCTGCGTCGCGGTCGGCATGGTCGCCATGGCGCGCGGCGCCCGCGCGGCGGGGTGGGACGCGCCCGACTTCGAGGAGGACACCGCCGAGCGCATCGACGCGCTCTGCCGTGCGCACGGCCTCTCCACCGCATGCCCCTACCCCGCCGACGAGCTCGTCGAGGCCGCGATGCACGACAAGAAGCGCCGCGGCACCACGATCGACCTCGTGATCCCGCACCGCATCGGCGCCGCCTCCATCGAGCGCTGCGACCTCGAGCAGCTGCGCGCGATCATCGAGCTCGGCGTCGAGGCGCCCGCGGAAGGGGGCGCGCGATGATCGCCCGCATCACCCCGGGCACGCTCTCGGGTACCGTCCCCGCCATCGCATCGAAATCCGTCGCGCACCGCGTCATCATCGCCGCGGCGCTCGCGAACGGCACGACGCACGTCATCTGCAACACCACCTGCGCCGACATCGACGCCACGATCCGCTGCCTCGAGACACTCGGGGCGCGCGTCGAGCGCGTGGAGGACGGCTTCCGCGTCCACCCCATCCCCAAGAGCCAGGAGCACGGGATCCTCCGCGCCCTCGCGGGCGGCACGCTCGATTGCGGCGAGTCCGGCTCGACCCTGCGCTTCATGCTGCCCGTGGCCTGCGCCCTCGGCGCGGACGCCACCTTCACGGGGGCGCGCCGCCTGGGCGAGCGCCCGCTCGACCCGCTCGACCGCGAGCTCATCGCCGCGGGCTGCGAACTCGAGGGGCTCGGCGCGCTGCCGCTCACCGCGCGTGGCCGCCTGCGCCCGGGCCGCTTCGAGCTCCCCGGCGATGTGAGCTCGCAGTTCATCTCGGGCCTCCTGCTCGCGTGCCCGCTTCTGGGCCAGCCGAGCGAGATCCGGGTCACGGGCCGCATCGAGAGCAAGCCCTACGTCACCCTCACGCTCCAGGCGCTCGCCTCCTTCGGCGTGCCCGTAGAGGTGGAGCATGCGTTCGTCTCGGAAACCGAGGTCACCTGCTACCGCCTCGATGGGTCGGCGTATCGCACCCCCGGCGAGGTCAGCGTCGAGGGCGACTGGTCGAACGCGGCGTTTTGGCTCTGCGCGGGCGCGATGGGCACCGAGCCCATCACCGTGACGGGGCTCTCGCTCTCCTCCGCCCAGGGAGACCGCACCGTCATGGCCGCCCTCTCGCGTTTCGGCGCGCGCATGCGGCGCGGCACGGGCTCGGCCACCGCGCAGCCCGACCACCTGAGCGCCTTCACCCTGAGCGCGCAGGACGTCCCAGACCTCGTGCCCATCCTCGCCGCGGTGGCGTCCGTCGCGCACGGGCGCACGATCATCCAGGACTGCCGCAGGCTCCGCCTGAAGGAATCCGATCGCCTCACCACCACGGCGGGCGAGCTCACCGCGCTCGGCGCGCAGGTGCGCGTGGCCGGCGACGACCTCCTCATCCGAGGCGTCGAGGCGCTTTCGGGCGGCGCGGTCGAGGCGCACAACGACCATCGCATCGCCATGATGGCGGCCATCGCCGCCACCCGCTGCACCGGACCGGTCGAGATCTACGGCGCCGAGGCCGTGGACAAATCCTACCCGCTCTTCTTCGAACACTACCGCGCGCTCGGCGGCAACGTCGAGCTCATCGACGCGTAAGGGGACGCCATGGCATCGGTATTCGGCACCGTCATCCACCTCTCGATCTTCGGCCAATCCCATTCGCCGGCCATCGGCTGCTCGCTCGACGGGATCCCCGCGGGCATCCCCGTCGATGCCGCGGCGCTCCAGCGCTTCCTCGACCGCCGCGCGCCCGGCCGCGACGACACCGCCACGCGGCGGCGCGAGGCGGATGCGCCCGAGTGGCTCTCGGGCATCGTGGACGGCCATACCACGGGAGCGCCCATCGCCGCCATCATCCGCAACACCGATACGCGCAGCCAGGACTACGACGGCCTGCGCCGCGTCCCGCGCCCGGGGCACGCGGACTTCACCGCGCGCGTGAAATACGGCAACTGGCACGACGTCGCGGGCGGCGGGCACTTCTCCGGCCGGCTCACCGCGCCCTTGTGCATCGCGGGCGGCATCGCGCTCCAAGCGCTCGCCACGATGGGCATCGACATCGCCGCGCACATCCAGAGCCTGGGACCGGAGGGCATCGCGGACGAGCCGCTCGACGAGCTCGAGCGCGACGAGGCCCAGCTCGCTGCCCTGCGTGCCCATAACTTCCCCTGCATCTCGACGGATGCGGCCGGCCGCATGCGCGCGGCCATCCTCGCCGCCCGCGACGACCTCGACAGCATCGGCGGCGTCATCGAGTGCGCCGCCTACGGCGTGCCCGCCGGCGTGGGCGACCCCATGTTCGACGGCCTCGAGAACCGCATCGCGCGCATCGCCTTCGGCATCCCCGCCGTGAAGGGCGTGGACTTCGGCTCGGGCTTCGCCGCAGCCTACCTCACCGGCAGCGAGAACAACGATCCCTTCCGCATGGTCGACGGCCAGCCGCGCCCCGAGACGAACAACGCCGGCGGCATCCTCGGTGGCATCTCCACGGGCATGCCCATCGTGTGGCAGATGGCCGTGAAGCCCACCGCCTCCATCGGGAGAGCGCAGCGAAGCGTCGACCTCGATGCCGGCGCGGATGCCGAGCTCACCGTGCGCGGGCGCCACGACCCCTGCATCGTGCCGCGCGCGGTGCCCGTCGCGGAAGCCGCCTGCGCGCTCGCCCTCCTCGACGCGCTGCTCGAGGACGGCCGCTTCCCCACCCCGGCTCCCCGAAACTGAACCCACGGTGATAAAAACCAGCCTGTCTGGTTTTTATCATCCACCACCGACGAACATGATAAAAACCAGACAGGCTGGTTTTTATCATTTTCACCGACCGACGAAGGAAGGCTCATGGAACTCTCGGACATCCGGATGCGCATAGACGAGATCGACGCCCAGCTGCTCGACCTGTTCTGCGCGCGCATGGGGCTCGCAGCGGACGTCGCGCGCGCCAAGGCGGGCACGGGCAAGGCGGTCTTCGACCCCGCGCGCGAGCGCGAGAAGCTCGCGCGCATCGCTGAGCAGGCGCCGGAGCACCTGCGCCCCCAGGCAATCGCGCTCTTCTCGCTCCTCATGTCCATGAACAAGGCCGAACAGCAGCGCATCCTCGCGCCCGCCCGCCCCGAGCGCATAAGCGAGCTCATGCGCCGCGCGCTCAAGCCCCACGACGAGCCCTTCCCCGCCCTGGCGACCGTAGCCTGCCAGGGCGTCGAGGGCGCCTACAGCCAGATCGCCGCCACGCGCCTCTTCCGCGTGCCGAGCATCACGTTCTTCGACACGTTCGAGGACGTGTTCCGCGCCGTGTGCGAGGGGCGCTGCGCCTTCGGCGTGGTGCCCATCGAGAACTCGACCGCGGGCTCGGTCAACGCGGTCTACGACCTGCTCGCCGCGCATTCGTGCTACATCGTACGCAGCCTGCGGCAGAAGATCGACCACAGCCTGCTCGCCAAGCCGGGAACGAGGCTCGAGGATATCCGCGAGGTGTGCTCGCACGAGCAGGCGCTCGCCCAATGCGCCGGCTACCTCGCGCGCCTGGGCGTGCAGGCGACCCCGTGCAAGAACACCGCGCGCGCCGCGGAGCTCGTCGCAGGGTCGGACCGGCGCGACCTCGCCGCGCTCTCGTCGCGCGCCTGCGCCGAGCTCTACGGCCTCGACATCATCGAGCCCGACGTCCAGGATTCCGACAACAACTACACGCGCTTCGTCGTCATCTCCGCCGAGCCCGCGATCTGGCCGGGCGCGCAGCGCACCTCGCTCATGCTCGCGCTCTCCCACGAGCCCGGCTCGCTCTTTCGCGTGCTCGAGCGCTTCTACGCCCTCGACATCAACCTCGTGAAGCTCGAGAGCCGCCCCATCCCCGGCCGCGACTTCGAGTTCATGTTCTACTTCGACATCGATTGCCCCGTCGGCGCGGAGGCACTCGGGACGCTCCTCGACGGCCTCGGCGACGTCTGCGAGCGCTTCACGTATTTCGGCAGCTACACGGAGGTGCTCTGATGGATTCTGCGCAGAAACCGGTGCCCTACGGGGTCCTCGGGCGAACGCTCGGCCACAGCTACACCCCGCGCATCTACCGCCTGCTCGCGGATATGGACTACATCCGCTTCGAGCGCGAACCCGAGGACGTCGAGGCGTTCCTGCGCGGTGACGCGTGGGCGGGCGTGAACGTGACGATCCCCTACAAACGAGCGGTCGTGCCCTTCCTCGACGAGCTCACGGAGCGCGCGCAGCGCCTGGGCAACGTAAACACCATCGTGCGGCTCCCGGACGGGCGGCTGCGCGGCGGCAACACGGACTACTTCGGCTTCAAGATGCTCGTGGAATCGACCGGCGTCGAGCTGGCCGGCGCACGCGCGCTCGTGCTCGGCGGCAGCGGTGGGGCGGGCTCGACCTGCATGACCGTCCTGCGTGACCTGGGCGCGGAGCCCGTGGCGGTGAGCCGCAGCGGGAAGGTCACCTATGACGACCTCGATAGGTACGCGGATGCTGCGCTCATCGTGAACGCCACGCCCGTGGGCATGTACCCCGCCTGCCCGGCAGCACCCGTCGACCTCGAGCGCTTCGAACATCTCTCCGCCGTCGTCGACATCGTGTACAACCCCGCGCGCACCGCCATCATGATGCAGGCGGAGCAGCTCGGGATTCCCTGCGCGGGCGGCCTCCTCATGCTCGTCGCGCAGGCGGCGGAGGCAGTGCGCGCCTACACCGGCGAGGTGATCGGCCCCGATCGGATCCGTGCGGTCACGGATGCCCTCGACCGCGAGGAGGAGAACATCGCGCTCATCGGCATGCCGGGATCGGGCAAGACGCGCGTGGGGCAGGCCATCGCGCGCCGCCTGGGACGCGCGCACGTCGACCTCGACGACGCCTTCCGTGAGCGCACCGGCAGCACATGCGCCGATTTCATCCTCAAGCGGGGCGAGGACGCCTTCCGCGCTGAGGAGACCCGCGTGCTCGAGGACGTCGCGAAGCGAAGCGGCCTCGTCATCTCCTGCGGCGGCGGCGTCGTGACCCGCGACGAGAACTACCCGCTCCTGCACCAGAACAGCCGCATCGTCATGCTCGACCGCCCGCTCGACGAGCTCTCGAAGAAGGGGCGGCCCATCACGGCGCGCGACGGGGTGGAGCGGCTCGCGGCCGAGCGCATGGACCGCTACCGCGCCTGGGCGGATAAGATCGTCGCCTCGCGCGAGAGCGCCGACGCCACCGCATCCGTCATCGTCGCCGGCTGGAACGCATAAGCCCGCACCCGGCACCCATCACGCGAAAGGAAGCCTCCATGAACGCCTTGGTCATCAACGGCCCCAACCTGAACCTGCTCGGCATCCGCGAGCCGGGCATCTACGGGCACGAGAGCTACGCCGAGCTCGAGCGCATCTGCCGGGCGGCGGGCGCGGAGACGGGCTTCGATGCGGTGGAGGTCTTCCAATCCAACCACGAGGGCGCCATCGTGGACGCGATCCAGGAGGCGCTCGGCCGCTTCGACGGCATCGTGATCAACCCGGCCGCCTACACCCACACGAGCGTGGCGATCCTCGACGCGCTCAAGGCCGTGAACCTGCCCGCGGTGGAAGTTCATATCTCCGACGTCGATGCGCGCGAGGACTTCCGCCGGATCTCCTATGCGGGCAAGGCGTGCTTCGCGCGCGTCACGGGCGAGGGCCTCGCGGGCTATCGCCACGCGCTCGAGCTCCTCGCCGCCCGCCTCAGGTAAAATAACCCCAGGGGTATTTTTACATCAGCTGCAGCATCTCGCGCGCATGGGCGAGCGAGGTCTCCGTGGCATCGCCCGAGAGCATGCGCGCCACCTCATGCACGCGCTCCTCGCCCTCGACGGGTGCGAGCACGGTCTCCGGGACATCCCCCTCGACTTTCCGCACCACGTAATGCCGCTCGGCGAGCACCGCGACCTGCGCCACGTGCGTGACGACGATGACCTGGTGCGTGCGGGCGAGGTCTGCCAAGACCGCCGCGAGCGAGCGCGCGACCGCGCCGCCCACCCCGGCATCCACCTCATCGAAGACGAGCGTGTCGACGCCGTCGGCCTCGCCGAGCACGACCTTGCAGGCGAGCATGACGCGCGACAGCTCGCCGCCGGACGCGATGCGCCGAAGCGGCCTGGCCGTGAGCCCCGCGCCGCCGCGGTAGAGCAGCTCGCACGCCGCCGGCCCCTGCTCGCTCCAGCGCTCGCGCGGAAGCTCGCGGGCATCCCACACGAGCTCGGCCTTGCCCATCTCGAGGCGCGCCATCTGCTTGCCGACCTCACGGCAGAACCGCGGCGCGGCATCGTTGCGCCGACGCATGAGGGTGCGCGCCGCATGGGAGAGCTCAGCCTCCGCGGCGTCGACGGCCTCCTGCGCGGAGCGGATGCGCGCCTCGCCATCGCTCGCCACGGCGAGGAGCTCGCTCGCCTCCTCACGGCGCGCGAGCACATCTTCCATGCGCGGGCCGAACTGGCGCATGAGACCGCGCAGCGCGGCATGGCGCTCCTGCAGGCGCGCGAGCTCGGCGGGGTCGAAATCCACGCCGTCGCGATAGCGGCGCAGGTCGGATGACACGTCCTCGAGCGTGATGGCCGCCTCGTTGAGGGCGTCGGCGAAATCCGAAAGCTTCGCATCGACCCTGCCCATGCGGGAGAGCTCGGCGATCGCCGCGTTCAGGGCGTCGAGCGCCCCGCCCTCCCCCGAGAGGTACTCGGAGGCCTCGTGCGCGGTGCTGGCGAGCGCCTCGGCGTGCTCGGCGCGGGGCAGCGTCTCCTCGAGCTCCTCAAGCTCGCCCGGCTGCGGGTCGACCTCGTCGATGCGCTCGAGCGCGAACCGCGCATCCTCGAGGCGCGCGCCCTCCGTCCGCGCCGCAGCGGTCACGCGCGCGAGCTCATCGCGGGCAGCTCGCGCCGCAGCCAGGGCGGCGCGATACGCGGCGAGGGCATCGAGCACGGGAGCGCCCGCCCAGGCATCGACCATCTCAACATGCGAGGCGGCGTCGAGCAGGCGCTGGTGCTCATGCTGGCCGCAGAGGTCCACCATCGGCCCCACGAGCTCTGCGAGCTCGCGGATGCTCGCCACATGCCCGTCGATGCGCGCGCGGCTCCTGCCGTCCGCCGAGACGCGCCGCGAGATGCATATGCCCTCCGCATCGCGCGCACCGCGGAAGAGCCGCCCCTCGACCTCGGCGGCGGAGGCGCCCTCGCGAACCTGCGACGCCTCCGCGCGCTCGCCCACGAGGAGCTTCAGGGCCGAGAGCAGCGCGGTCTTGCCGGCACCCGTCTCGCCGGTGAGCACCGTGAGACCGGGCGCGGGAGCGAAGGTAGCGGAGCGGATGAGCGCGAGGTTCTCGACATGGATCTCATCGATCATGATGCACCCCATAGAACACGCGGGAAACGGAGTTGTAGAAGCTCTCGGGACCGTAATCGAGCAGGAGCACGTCGCCCGGCCCCCGGCGCGCCACGACCCGGTCCACGACCGAATCGGTCGCGACGAACTGGCCGTCCACCGCGATGGCGGGAACCGACGGGCGCTCGCGCGACATCGTGATCTCCACGACGTCGGATGGCGAGGTGAGGAACGCGCGCGCCTGGATGGTATGGGGCGCGATGGGCACGCAGACCATGCCCGTGTAGTCCGGGCTCACGATGGGGCCGCCCGCAGAGAGCGCGTAGCCGGTGGAGCCCGTTGCCGTCGAGACAACGACGCCGTCGCCGCGCAGCCGGTCGATATGGTGCCCCGAGACGGTCACGTCGAACTCCACCATGTCGGAGAGCGGGCCGCGCGCAAGGGCCATATCGTTCAGGGCGAAGGTGTCGATCGACTCCTCCTCGCCCCCGTCGGTATGGGAGAACACCTCGACGGCGAGCGTGGCGCGACGGCTCACGTGCATCTCGCCCGCGAGCGCGTCGGACACGACGCCGAGCACGTCGCGCTCATCGGGGCTCGCTGCGGTGAGGAAGCCCACATGGCCGTAGCTCAGGCCGAGGATCGGGATCTCCTGGTAGCCGACGATGCGCGCCGCGCGCAGCAGCGTGCCGTCGCCGCCGAGCGAGATGACGAGGTCGGAGCCCTCGATGTCGGGCACGGACGCGATGGCGGAGCGCTGGTCCGCCGCCCAGGCGACGTCGTAGCCCTGCCGCCCCAGCCAGAGCTCGAGCGCAAGGCCGCTCTCGACGGCCTCGTTCTTGTAGTAATTCGGCACGAGGAAGACCTTCATGCGCCGCACACCCCCTCGAATCGCGCGCGCACGCGCTCGCACGCCTCCCGCATACCATCCGTCCCCGTCGCGCCCGCATCGAGCGCGCCGAGCATGAAGAACTCGACGTTGCCCTTCGCCCCCGTGATGGGCGAGACGCATACGCCCTGCGGGACGAGCCCGCGCTCGGCGAAGCACGCGAGCACCCGCTCGAGCACGGCGCGGCGCACCGCCGGATCGCGGACGACGCCGCCCTCCCCCACGTCCTCGGGCGCGGCTTCGAACTGCGGCTTCACGAGCGTGAGGAACGTGCCGCCCGGACGGAGCAGCTTCACGACGGCGTCGATGATGCGCTCGATGCTCGTGAACGACACATCGCAGACCGCGAGGTCGCAGCAGGCGCGGTACCCGAGACCGGGCAGGTCGACCACGTTCGTGCGCTCCAGGAGCTCCACCCGCTCGTCGCAGCGGAGCGCCCAGGCGAACTGCGCGCGCCCCACATCGACCGCGACGACGCGCCGCGCGCCGCGCTTGAGCAAGCAATCGGTGAACCCGCCCGTGGAGCAGCCGATGTCTGTGCAGGAGCATCCCTTCGGGTCGACGCCCAGGGCATCGAGCGCCCCCTCGAGCTTGAGGCCGCCGCGCCCCACGTAGGGCAGCCGTCCCTTCACGTGCAGGTCGATCCCCGGCTCCACCTTCATGCCGGGCGAGGTGAGCCGCTCGCCGCGTGCGGAGACGTCGCCTGCCATCAACGTGCGCAGGGCATCCGCGCGATCGACGCAGATGCCCTGGGCAATCAATTCATCATCGAGGCGGACGCGCTTCATCGCTCGCCGCATCCCTGCTCGGGGGCTTGGGGCTCCTTCCCCTCAGCGGCGTCGGACTCGGGAGCGGCCGCATCGGGCTCGCCTCCCGCCTCCGCCATCTCGCTCGCCTCGAGCTGCGCCGCCTCGCTCGGGCTCAGATCGAAGCTGTCCACGAGCTCCACCGCATGCGAGCCGAGGGCGATCGCCTCGTCGAAGAGGTCGAGGCTGCGCTCGAGCGACGTGTCCTTCGAGCGCACGGCGGCGATGATCTCGTCCATGCGCCCCGTGATGTCCTCGAAGCTGTTGAGCGTCGTCTCCGCCATGGCCTACTGCTCTGCTTCCTGCGCGTCGGCGTCATCGGCCGAGTCCGTAGCGGCCTCCTGCGCGCGCCCGAGCACGCGCGGGTCGCGGACGACACGCCCAAGCACGCCGTTCACGAAGCTCGACGAATCGTCGGTGCCATAGGCCTTCGCGATCTCGACCGCCTCGTTGATCACGACGGCGTCGTCGATGTCGCTCGGCGAGAACCTGAGCTCGTACACCGCGAGGCGCAGCAGGTTGCGGTCGGCGCCCGGCATGCGCGAGAGCGCCCAGTTCTCCGAGACGCGCTGCAGCACGCGATCGATCTCCTCGATATGGGCGAACGTGCCGCGCGCGAGCTCCTCGGCATACGGGTCGAGCGGACCTTTCGTGATGAGGTACTCGCCCGCGAGGACCTCGTTAACGGTGAGACGGCGCGCCTCCGCCTGGAACAGCAGCTGCATCGCCTGGCTGCGCGCGAGCGTGCGCCCGCGTTCGACTTTTAGGCTCACGCTTACTCCTTGGGGAACACGATGCCGTCGATGCACACGTCGACGCGCGCGACATCGACGCCCACCTGCGCATCGATGACATGGGCGGTCGCCGCGCGGACCGTCTCGGCCAGCTTCTTGAACGGGTAGCCGAAGAACACGACGACGTGCACCGTGAGCGCGAGCTTATCGTCCACGACCTCGGCCTCGACCGCGGGCGCGGACGCCGTGGAGCGCGACTGGAACATCGAGACGAGGTTCGTGGCGAGGTCGCGCACGCCCACGGACGCGATGCCCTCGACCTCCTCGACGGCACGGGACACCACCGAGGCGATGACCTCGGGCGCGATGCCGATGCCGGAAATGTAGATCTCCTGAGCCATGGGATCCCCCAAAATCGTAGCGATGGAGCGGAAACTAGACGCGGGACACGAACTTGCCGTCACGCGTGTCGACCTTGATCATCTCGCCCTCGTTAAGGTACATGGGCACCTGGATGACCGCGCCGGTCTCGATGGTCGCCGGCTTCGTGGAGCCCTGGACGGTGTCGCCCTTGAAGCCCGGGTCGGTCTGGGTGATCTGCACCTCGATGAACATGGGCGGGTTCACGCCCATGAGCTCGTCGTCGGCGTAGAGCAGCTGGCAGACGTCGTTCTCCTTGAGCCACTTCGCGTTGTCGCCGATGAAGTCCTCGGGCACGGGCACCTGCTCGTAGGTCTCGTTGTCCATGAAGATGTAGTCCGAGCCGTCGTTGTAGAGGTAGGCCATCTCGCGCGTGGAGAGCATGACGCTCTCGAACTTCGTGCCGGCGTTGCAGGTCTGCTCGACCACGCGGCCGGTCTTGATGTCCTTCGTCTTGTAGCGCACGAAGGCGCCGCCCTTGCCCGGCTTCACGTGCTGGAACTCGACGATGGTGCACACCTTGTCCTTGATGCGCAGGCCGATGCCGTTCTTGAAATCTGCGGTGGTGATGGTTGCCATGAACTACCTTTCTTGCTTGCGACGGCGAAGCCGCCGGCCGTTTCAGCTTATCTTTTCCAGTATACCCTCACCGCGTGCGCGGCGTGGGGCAGCAATGCCGTCCGGTATGAGATTACCATCTAGCACTCGATGATCTGGAGGTCGTGCAGGCTCGCCGTGAACGGCTCGAAGCCGTGCTCGGTCACCACGCCGTAGTCCTCCAGGCGCACGCCGAACTTCCCGGGCAGGTACACGCCCGGCTCGACGGTGATGACCGACCCGGCGCCCACGGTGTTGCTCCTGCGGCCGAAGACGGGCAGCTCGTGGATGTCGATGCCCACACCGTGCCCGAGGCCGTGGCCGTAGCAGTCGCCATAGCCCGCGTCACCGATGATCTTGCACGAGAGCTCATGGATCTCGCGGCCGTCGACGCCCGCGTAGATGGCCTTGGCGCACGCCTCGTGCGTGCGCTGGACGAGGTCGTAGACCGCGCGCATCTCCTCGGTGGGCTCGCCCAGGCACACGGTGCGCGTCATGTCGGAGTTGTAGTCGCGGTAGCGCGCGCCGTAATCCATGAGCACGAACTCGCCCTTCTGGACGACGCGGTCGCTCGGGATAGCGTGCGGGTTGGCGGCGTTGGGGCCGGATGCCACGATCGAGGCGAACGCGAGGCCGTCGGCGCCGTGCTCGTACATGAAGTTCTCGAGCTCGAGCTTGATCGCCTTCTCGGTCATGCCGGGCTGGATGAAGGTGAGCATGTGCTGGAACGCGGCGTCGGTGATGGCCTGCGCCCGGCGCATGAGCGCGAGCTCCTCCTCGTCCTTCACCGCGCGCATGCGGCGCAGGTCGCCGTGCATCTGCGGCAAGGCGGCGGCGATGGACGCATCCTCGAGCGCGCGCGTGAGCGCGGTGTAAAACGCGAGCTCCATGGTGTCCTCGACGGCCACCACGCGGCAGCGGGTGGCGCGGGCGCGCTCGGCCACCCACGTCGGGATGGCGACGGCCTCCATGTCGAGCTTCCACGGGCTCCCTTCGGGCATGTGCTCGACGAAGGAGTTGTAGTAGCGCGAATCCGTGTGCAGGAAGCACGCGTCGCCCGTGATGAACGCGGCGTGCGGCAGCTCGCCGGTGAAGTCGAAGACGCCCTCGGCGCCCGTGAGCCAGCGGAGGTTCGCCTCGTCGCGCACCACGACCGCGTCATAGCCCCGCTCCTCCATGAGCGCGCGCACGCGCGCGACGCGCCCCGCGGGCCCGGAAACGATATCAGCCATTCCCATTCCTCTCTCCCAAACGAATCGGTCCCCTCGACGGTGCTAGGGTACCACGTCGGGCGCGAGCGAGGCAGCATAGGCGGCGGCGTGACGCTCGAGCAGCTCGTCGGCGACGGAGGTGAGGCGGATCTGGCCGACGGCCTTCGGGAGCGGCAGCAGGAAGCGGTTCGAGCGCTCGGCCACCACGGCGCGGATCGCGGCGACGAAGGCATCGGCATCGAGCGTAAACCCGGCGTCCTCGATCCCTAGGTCGAAGAGGAGGTCATCGAGGTCGAACGCCACCTCGGGCTTGAGCCCGGCCGCGTCCACGGCGAGGCGTGCCTCGAAGCGCATGCCCTCGGCGCGGAGCACCGAGCGGGGCACGTCGCCCGCGACGCACGCCGCGAGGGCGCGCGCAGCGGTATCGCCGAACTCGAGGGCGCGGCGCGCCGAGGGGTTGGGCGACTTCAGGACGTTGCGCCTGGCCACCTGCGTGGCCGCGAGGGCGTCGCGCAGCGCGGCCTCCTCCCCCACGGCGACCGAAGCCGCGTGCTCGCGCAGGTCGGTCCACGTCTTCTTGCCCTCCGCCAGGGCGGCGCACGCCATGAGGGCGCACCCCAGGTGGAGCTGCTCGGGCGTCATGGACGGAACCAGCGCGAAATCGCAGAGCACCATCGCGGGATTCGGCGGGAGCGCGACGGAGCCGGGCGCGCCCGCGACCCCGAGGGGCTCCATCTCGGTCGCGATCCGCACCATCCCCTCAAGCTCGAACGGCATGACCGTGCAAGCCACCCCGCCGCGCCACACGTGGGCGCAGAACGCGGCGAGCGAGCAGAGGCCGAACGAGCCGAGCGCGAACACGAGGTCGTCCGCGGTGAGGCCGCAGCGCGCGAATGCCTCGAGAAGGGCGGTCGTCGCCCCGAGCGGGATGCCGCCGTCCTCCCCGCCCTCGATGGCGGGCTCGAGCACCTCGACCGTGAAGCCCGCGGACACGAGCGAGCGGCGCACGTCCTCGCCGCGCGCCTCGAGCGCCGCCCCGTCGGCCACCATGAGCGCCCGTTTGGGCTTGCCCACCGGTGCCGCCGCGAGCCGCGACAGCTCGTCCATGATCTCCGACCCGATGCGCACATCGATGCTGCGCTGGTTGAAATTGATAATCTGACGCTTGATCGTCACAGTAGACCACGCTCCAAAAGCAATCCGGCACATCGGTAGGATACCTCTTCGAACGTGCGCCCGCGAATATCCACGGTGAGGTCCGCGGCCTGCCGATAGAGGGGGGCGCGGTGCCGGAAGAGCCGCTCCGCGTGCTCCGGCGAACGGAAGTCGGGACGGTTCTTCAGCGAGCGTATCTGCCGAAGCGAGTCGTCCAGGTCGCCATCGAGGTAGACGCAGTAACCCATCTCGTGCATGAGCTCGATGTTCTCGGGCGTCTCGACAATCCCTCCCCCGCACGAGACGAGCAGGCTCCGCTGGCTCTCGAGCGACCGGAGCACCTCGGTCTCGAGCGCGCGGAACCCGGCCTCGCCCTCCTCCGCGAAGATGCGCGAGATGCTCTTGCCCGCACGGCGCTCCACGAGACGGTCGGTGTCGACGAAGCGGCGATGGAAGAGCCCGCCGAGGTTCCGCGCGAGCGTGGACTTGCCCGCACCGAGGAAGCCGATGAAGAAGATATGGTCGCAGCCGCGCTTATCCACGCGCACCGCGCCGTCCGCGCCCGTCATCGAAGCCTACTCCTCGCAGGTCAGACCACGGAGCGCGCGCCGCTCGAAGATGCGGAAAATCTGCGTGTACCACAGATCGACGGTGGTCTGCGGCTTCACGAGGATGGTGTCGATCCCGGCGAGGTTGCCCGCCCAGACGTCCGTATAGAGCTGGTCACCCACCATGACGGCCTCGGCCTTGCGCACGCCCGTGCGCTTGAGCCCGGCCGCGAGCGCGAACGGGGCGGGCTTCATCGCATGGCTGATGGCCTCGAGGCCGAGCTCGCGCGCGGAGCGCATCACCTCATCGCGATGCCAGTTGTTCGACACCATGCAGAGGCGAAAGCCCATCGCGCGCGCACGGTCGAGCCACGCGGCGACCTCCTCCGGGGCGGTCGCGCGGTCGCGCGGGACGAGCGTGTTGTCGCGGTCGAGGAGGATCGCGCGCTTGTCGCGCCTCCAGAGGTCATCGAGGTCGATACGGTCAACGGAGGCGACGTAGCGATCGGGGGAGAAAAGACTCATGACAGGGAGCTTTCGTAGGCTTCGCGGTTTTTCAGGAATTCATCATAGCTCTCGCTGAAGTTGTGATGGCCGTCACTGTCGGGCGAGAGCACGTAGTAGAGGTACGAGGTATCGGCCGGATGCAGCGCCGCCTCGATGGAGGAGACGCTCGGCGAGCAGATGGGCCCGGGGGTGAGCCCGGTGTTCTTGTAGACATTGTAGGGCGAATCGATCTCGAGGTCATCGTAGGTGACCGTATCGGAGCCCCCGCCGCGCGCATAGACGATCGCCGCGTCGATCTGGAGCGGCATGCCCTCTTTCAGGCGGTTGTAGATGACGCTCGCCACGAGCGGGCGCTCGTCCGCCTGGGCGGTCTCGCGCTCGATGAGCGAGGCGAGCGTCACGAGCTCCTGCGAGGTGAGGCCGTTCGCCCCCTCGCTGAGGCCCAGGTCCGCCGTCTCGATCTGGAACTGGTCGAGCATGGCGCGGATGATCTCGTCGGCGGTGGGGTTCTCGCCCAGGCTGTAGGTCTTGGGATATAGGTACCCCTCGAGCGAATCGTTGTAAGCGCCCTCGAGGAAAGGATACTCGTCCACGTAGTTCGACGCCTTCGCCTGCGCGAGGAAGTCCGCGGCCGGGATGCCGTAGGTCTCCTCCACGCGCGCCGCCGTCTGGTCCACCGTCAGGCCCTCCTGGATGGTGAGGGTGACGCCGGCGATGTTCGGGCCGTCGATGAGCTGCTGCACGACCGACTCGGGATCCTGGTAGGTGGTGAAGCGGTAGTCGCCCGGCTTGATGAGCATATCCGCCTGCATGGAACGGACGGTGGAATAGTAGACCTTGGGATCGTCGATGACATGGCTCTCGGAAAGGATCTGCGCGATCTGGTCACCCGAGGCGCCGTCAGGGATGTTCACCTCGACCTCGAGGCCCGCCTCGACCGCCTGCTCGGAGCCGGGCGCGATAAGCGAGGTCACGGCTGGGATGACGAACGCGAAGAGGAGCACGGCAACCGCGACGATGGCGACGATGCCGAGGACGAGCGACATCGGGGACGTCTTGACGGGGCAGCGGCCGCCCCGGGGATGCGCGGGCAGGGTGGCGTGATGGCCGCCCGAGACAGCGGCGCGCGGCGGGGGCACCTGGCGAGAGCCGGAAGCTGGTGAGGAGAGCCTGCTCTGGGAGGGGCCGGATTTGAAACGCGTCCCCGCGGGACGTACCGTGCGGTGGTACGAGCCGTCGCGGCCGCGTGTGCCGCTTCCACCACCCATGAACCGATCTGCCACAACATCCCCTTCGTCTCGCGCTTCGCGCGGCCGTATCCAACACGGCATCAGTCTACCGCACCTGAGACGAAAGCTTAAAGTTTCCATCCAAACTTGAATGTTTTGCACACATGCATCCCGCATGGCACTGCGCATGCGCGCGGGCCGCCGTGAGACCACGCTGTCCTACACCGACCTCCGCGCATCGAGCCATGCCTGCAGGAAGAGGCTCGCGGCGACCATGTCGACCTTGCCGCGCATCGCGCGCTCCGTAAGGCCCTGCGCGCGCAGGATGCGCTTCGCCTCGCGCGAGCTCAGGCGCTCGTCGCAGAACTCGAGCGGGATACCGCTCGCGGCCGCGATGCGCTCCGCCGCCACACGCACGCGCTCGGCCTGCGGCCCCTCCTCCCCCGCCAGGGTTTCGGGAAGGCCGCAGACGAGCACGTCGGGTTCATGGTCTTCGAGGATCATGCGGAACGACCGGGCATGCGCGAGCACCTCCTGCGCGGGCAGGACCTTGAGCGGCATGGCGACCGAGCCGCTCGCGTCCGAGACCGCGATGCCGATCCGCACCTCGCCGATATCGAGGCCGAGCGCGACCACCGTGCGCGCCGCTACAGACCGAGCTCGGCGCGCGCGGCGTCGAGCGCCGCGGCGATGCCGGAGGCGTCCTTGCCGCCCGCCTGCGCCATGGTGGGCTTGCCGCCGCCGCGCCCGTCCACGGCGGGCACGATGGCCTTGATGACGGAACCGGCGTGGAAGCCGGTCTTCACGGCGTCGTCCGTCGCGGCGGCGAGGAGCGCCGGCGCGCCCTTCTCGGTCACCGTGGCGAGCACGCACGCGCAGGCGCCCGAGAGCTTCCCGCGGATGGTGTCCCATGCCTCGCGGAGGCCGGCGGCATCGAGGCCGGGAAGCTCGGCGATGACGACGCGGTAGCCGCCCGCGTCGAGCGCGCCGTCGATGGCGCGACCGATGGTGTCGGAGGCGCCGCCGGTAAGGGCGGCCTTGAGCTTCTGCTCGGTCTCGCGGAGCTGCTTCTGGAGCACCTCGACGCGGCCGGGGACCTCGTCCGCGCGGCACTTGAGGCCGGCGGCGGCCTGGGCGAGCAGGCGCTCGCGCTCCTCGAGGTACTCCACGGCGCCGAGGCTCGTCACGGCCTCGATGCGGCGCACGTTCGAGCCGGTGGACGACTCGGAGGTGATGCGGAAGAGACCGATCTCGGCGGTGTTCGCCGCGTGCGTGCCGCCGCAGAGCTCGCGCGAGAACGGGTGCTCCTCCGTGCCGCAGGAGACCACGCGCACCACATCGCCGTACTTCTCGCCGAAGAGCGCCACGGCACCCGACGCCTTGGCCTCCTCGATGCCCATGACGCGCGTCACGACCGGCTTCGCCGCGAAGATCTCGCGGTTCACGAGCTCCTCCACCTGGCGCAGCTGCTCGGAGGTGAGCGCCTCGAAGTGCGTGAAGTCGAAGCGCAGGTGCTCGGGCGCCACGAGCGAGCCGGCCTGGTTCACATGGCTGCCCAGGACCTCCTTGAGCGCGGCATCGAGCAGGTGCGTGGCGGTGTGGTTGCGCTGGATGAGCGCGCGGCGGCGCTCATCGACCTCGGCGCGCAGCTCGGCGCCCTCGTGGAGCGTCCCCTCCTCGACCACCGCGGTGTGGGCATACAGGCCGTTATGGCTCTTGGTATCGGTCACGCGCAGGCGGACGCCCTCGGCGGTGAGGACACCGGTGTCGCCCACCTGACCGCCCATCTCGGCGTAGAACGGCGTGCGGTCGAGCACGACCTCGACGGTGTCGCCCGCGTGCGCCGCCGCTGCCCGCTCGCCATCGGCGACGAGCGCCGCGACGCGGGCGCCGTCGAGCACACAGCCGTCGTATCCGGTGAACTCGGTCGCGGGCAGGGCATCGGAGAGCTCGACCCAGATGTCGTTGAACGAGCCCCAGGCATCGCCCTTCACGTTCGCGCGGGCGCGCTCGCGCTGGAGCTCCATCTCGCGGTTGAATCCGTCGATGTCGACGGCATGGCCCGCGCCCTCGGCGATCTCGACCGTGAGGTCGATGGGGAACCCGAAGGTGTCGTGCAGCTTGAACGCGGCGGCGCCATCGAGCACGGCGCCCTCCTCGAGCGCGTCGAGCGCCTCGTCCAGGTAGATGCGGCCGGTGTCGAGGGTCTTCGAGAAGCGCTCCTCCTCGGCCGCAACGATACCGCGCACGAGCTGAGCGTTCTTGAGCAGCTCGGGGTACGCGTCGCCCATGAGCACGTTCACCTCGTCGATGAAGCGGGTGAGGAACGGCCCCTCCACGCCCAGCAGCCGGCCATGGAACACGGCGCGGCGGAGCAGGCGGCGGAGCACGTAGCCCCTGCCCTCGTTACCCGGGAGGATGCCATCCGAGATCATGAAATCGACGGAGCGGGCGTGGTCGGCGATGATGCGCAGGCTGCGGCTGGGGCCGGTGTAGTCATCGCTCACATACGCGACACCCGTGACGTCCTCGCCGAGCTTGATGAGCCCCTGCATGACGTCGCTATCGAAGAACGAGGTCTTGCCCTGCATGATGGCGCTCATGCGCTCGAGGCCCATGCCCGTATCGAGGTTGCGGTGCGGGAGCTCCGGCATGGAGCCGTCCTCCTGGCGGTCGAACTGCGTGAAGACGAGGTTCCAGTACTCCAGGAAGCGGTCGCAATCGCAACCGGGCGCGCAGTCCGGGCGGCCGCAGCCCACGTCCTCGCCCATGTCGTAGTAGATCTCGGAGCACGGGCCGCAGGGGCCGGTGGGGCCGGCCGCCCAGAAGTTGTCGTCCTCGCCCAAGCGCGAGATGTGGCTCTCCTCGATACCGAGTGAGCGCCAGATCTCGTACGTCTCGTCATCCTCGGTGAAGACGGTGAAGTAGAGCCGCTCGATGGGCAGGTGGAAGACCTCGGTGGAGAGCTCGAGCGCCCAGGCGCAGGCCTGGCGCTTCGAGACGCCGCCGAAGCTGAAGTTGCCGAGCATCTCGAAGAAGCTCGCATGGCGGCCGTCGGAGCCGATGATGTCGATGTCGTTCGTGCGCACGCACTTCTGGCACGACGTCGCGCCGATCTCCTTCATCGTCTTCTTGCCCTGGTAGTACTGCTTGAACTGGTTCATGCCGGCGTTCGCGAGCAGAAGCGACGGGTCATCGGGGATGAGCGACGAGCTCGGGAAGAGCTTGCAGCCGCGCTCCTCGAAGAACGTGAGGAAGGCGGACCGGATCTCCGCCGTCGTCATCGTAGGGAAATCTGCAACCATGCGGTATCTCCTTGAGTGTGGGTAACAACGCGTAAACTACATGAGTATAGCGAATCGGGGCGCGACGCGCGGACGTGCGCGCGGAATCTACCGGGTTCGCGCATGGGGCGCGAGCGCAGCCCTCTAGTCGCGTGACGTCTTGTCGTCCGGTGCCGTATCGGCCGGCTTCTGTTCGCCTTTCGCATCCGCCTCGGAGTTGCGGTGCAGGAACTGGAGCTTGCTCCAGGGGTTCTCGAGGTCGGGACGGGGCACGGCGGAGCCGGTGGGCGCGACGTCCTTGGGGATGAGCTCGGATTCCTGGACGAAGGTGTCGTCGCCGAGCGCATCGAAGGCGGGCACGGGGTTGCCGTGCTCGTCACGGAACGGCGTTCCCTGGAAGATCGCGCCGTCGTAGGAGACGAGGGCACGGCCGGTCGACTTTTCAAAGTAGAACACGAAGAGGCCCTTGAGCGCGGCGCACAGCGGGATGGCGACCACCATGCCGATCGCGCCCATGAGGGTCGATCCCACGACGAGGGCGGCGAGGTTCATGGCGGGGTGGATCTGCACCGAGGACTGCATGACCTTCGGCGAGACCACGTTATCGGTCACGTTCTGCGCCACCATGCAGACGATGATCGTCCAGAACGCGAGCACGGGGCTGTAGAAGAGCGCGAGCAGCGTGGCCGCGAAGGCCGAGATCCACGAGCCGAGCACGGGGATGAGGTGCATGAGGCCCGTGAGCACGCCCATGAGCGCGGCGTAGGGGTGCCCGATGATGAGGAGGCCTATGAACGCGAGCAGGCCGTCGATGAACGAGGTGATCACCATGCTGCGCATGTACCCGCCCACCGAGCGCGACAGGATCGCGACCATGAAGCGGTAGCTCATCTCGTGCCCCTCGCCCACGATGGTGGCGATCTCGCGATGGATCTTCGGGTAATCGAGGGCGAGCCAGTAGGCCAGCACGAGCCCGAGGAAGATGATGAAGAGCTGCGAGGCGAAGCCCGAGAGCACCGGGAAGAGGCCGCGGCCAAGGTCGCCAGCGAGCTGCGTCACGTACGACGAGGCGACGTTGGTGACCGACTGCAGCATCGAGTCGAAGCCGCTCGCCCACGAGGAGTGCGAGAACGCCTCGATATCGTGGGCCACCTGCGTCGCCCAGGTGCTGAGCGCCTGGAGCTGGTCGGGCAGGCGCGAGAGCACCTCGATCACCTGGTCGACGAAGATGGGCACGATGACCATGATGACGCAGAGCGAGATGAGGATCACCGCGGCGAGCCCGATGAACGCCCCTACAGGTCGCGGGATGCGCTTGCGCTCAAGCGCGTTCACGATCGGCGAGGCGATGAACGCGATGAGCGAGCCCACCGCGAGGAACTCGACGACGGGCGCAAGCACGCCGAGCACGTACAGAAGGGCGATGCCGATGATGATGGCGCCGACCACCGTCCACACGCGCAGGGCGATGACGCCCGCCCCGGGTAGCTTCGCTTCGGCCGCATCGGTCCGCGCACGATCAACCATGTTATCTCCCCTGCATGAGGCCTTCGGGATCGAGTCGATCCTGGATCTTCTTGAGCGTGCGGCGCAGCAGGCGCGAGACCTGCACCTGGGAGATGCCGAGCTGTTCGGCGATCTCGATCTGCGTCATGCCCTTCAGGAAGCGCAGCTCCACGACCTCGCGCTCGCGCGGCGAGAAGCCGGCGAGCGCCTCCTCGATGATGAGGCGGTCGTCGGTGAGGGCGAGCTCGCTGTCCTCCTCGGCATAGCGGTCGATGACCGAGGGCGCGTCGTCGCCCTCCGCCGTGCTCGGTCCTTCGAGCGGCACCGAGCTGTAGGCGCTCGAGGACTCCATCGCCTCGAGCACCTCGTCCACCGAGGCGTCGAGGTACTCGGCGATCTCGTCGATCGAGGGCGAGCGCTGCAGCTGCGTGGTGAGCGCGTCGGTTGCCTGGTTCACCTTCGCCGAGAGCTCCTGCAGGCGGCGCGGCACGCGGACGCTCCAGCCCTTGTCGCGGAAGTGGCGCTTGATCTCGCCCAAGATGGTGGGCGTGGCGTAGGTGGTGAACTCGAGCCCGCGCTCGGGATCGAAGCGGTCGATCGCCTTGAGCAGGCCGAGGTACCCCACCTGCATGAGGTCGTCGAGCGGCTCGCCGCGGTTCTTGAATTTGTTCGCGAGGAATCGGACGAGGTTCATGTGCGACATGACGAGCTGCTCGCGCGCATCCATGTCGCCCTGTTCCTTATACCGGCGGAAGAGCTCGCGCGTCTTCTGCTTGTCCCAGGCCGATTTGCTCGACGTGGTCTTTTCTGCCATCAGAGGTCCGCCTTGAGTTCGAGGTGCAGGTGCGCGGGCGCGTCCGTCTTCTCATAGGAATCGCACACGGCGGCGAGGATGAGGCCCGCGTAGGCCGCCGGGTTCCCGGCATCCGGCTCCGCGGGAAGGGTGTCGCCCAGGGCGAAGTCCATGGATACCTGCTCGGCATCGACCGCGAAGGCGATCTCGATGGAGGCTCCCTCCTCGACCGAGCACGCGTAGATGAAGGCCTCCTCGGCCGCCATGCGCACGTCCTCGACGCGGTCGACGGACATCGACGAGAGCGCCGCGACGTTCGCCGCCGTCATGCGCACGAGGCGCGCGAGGCCGGGGTCCGCGGTGAGCGTGAGGGTTATCGGCTCGAAATGCTGGGTGCTGCTCATGCGCGTGGCCTTCCTTATGCCTGGGGTCCGTCGGATGCGGCGGCCTCGTCCTGCGGGGCATCGCCGTACGTGAAATACGCGGCCGGAGCGTGCTCCTCGTCCACGGGGGCGTCGCCGTCGGCCGGCTCGGAGCCCTCCTGCTCCGCCTTCGCGCCCTCGATTGCGCGCTCGGCGGCGGGAGCGGCGGACTTGATCTTGCCGAACAGCTTGCGCGCCGCCTCGGTGGCGGAATCGGCGACGCCCGTGACGGCGTTGCCCGCGCTCGCAGCCGCGCCGGTGACCGCGGAGACGTCGCGCACGACGCCCTCGATCTCGACGAGGTTCGCCGAGAGCGCGTCCACGGCGACGTTCGCCGAACTGAGCAGCGGGTCGATCTTGGCGATCGCGGGCTGGAGCTCGTCCACGGCGCCGTCGAGCTTCGCCACGACGGGCCGCGCCTCGGCCAGGGTCTCGTTCAGCTCGGCGACGGTCTTATCGACCCCGTCCATCGTGCGGCGCGTGCGGCGCGCGGTGATCGCGAGCTCGACGATGAACCAGATGCCCGCCACGACGAGCACCATGAGTAAGATCTGAAGGGGCTCCATGAACCCTCCTTTGGGACGGCGGTACATACAAATACGACGTAGATTCTACCCCAAGGGGCACCGGCGCATCCCTCGAAGCGCGTATGGCACCCACTTGGTACAAAACGGGGACGGCCGCGTGGCCGTCAGTGCTGCTGGCCCTGCTCGAAGCGCCACTCCTCCCAGCCCCTGCCGGCCGGCTTCCAGAAGGCGCCGCGCTCGAGCCCCTCGGGCAGGTAGCGCTGGTCGACCCAACCCTCGGGGTAGTCGTGCGGGTAGAGGTAGTCGCCGTAGGTCTCGGAACCGGGGCGGTGCCGGTCGCGCAGGTGCTTCGGCACCGCGCGCATGCCGCTTGAGCGCACGTCAGCGAGGGCGGCGTCGATCGCGGCCTCGCAGGCGTTCGACTTCGGGGCGAGCGCGTTGTAGATCGCCGCCTGCGCGAGGTTGATGCGGCATTCCGGGTACCCGATCACCTCGGCGGCCTTGAACGCGGCGGCCGCCACCTGGATGGCCTGCGGGTCGGCGTTGCCGATGTCCTCGGAGGCCGCGATGAGGATGCGCCGCGCGATGAACCGGGGGTCCTCGCCCGCGTCGATCATGCGCGCGAGCCAGTACACGGCGGCATCCGGGTCGCTTCCCCGCATGGACTTGATGAAGGCGGAGATGATGTCGTAGTGCATGTCGCCGTCTTTATCGTAGGGCAGGCCGCGGCGCGGGTTGGCGGTCTTCACGTCCTCGAGCGTGATGGCTATGGGCTCGCCCTCCCGGGGCGCAGGCGCTCCCTCGGTGTCCGGACGCGTGAGGGCGATCTCGCTCGCGAGCTCGAGCGAGGTGAGCGCCGAGCGGGCGTCCCCGGCGGCGAGCGTGCAGATCGCCCCCACGACCTCGTCCGTCGCGGAGAACCTCCCGTCGAAGCCCTTCGGCGAGGTGAGCGCGCGGCGCACGAGGACGGCGATGTCCGCATCGGTGAGCGGCTGGAGCTCGACCACGCGGGCACGCGACAGCAGCGCCGCGTTCACCTCGAAGTACGGGTTCTCCGTGGTGGCGCCCACCATGATGACGGTGCGGTTCTCGACCGCATGGAGCAGGGCGTCCTGCTGGGAGCGGTTGAAGCGGTGGATCTCGTCGATGAAGAGGATCGTGCGCCGGTCGTAGGCCATGAGGCGGCGGCGCGCGTCCTCGATGACGGCGCGCAGGTCCTTCACCGTGCCGGTCACGGCGGAGACCTCGACGAACTCGCTGCGCGTGTGCGCCGCGATGATGTGCGCGAGGGTCGTCTTGCCGGTTCCGGCAGGGCCGTAGAGGATCACGCTCGAGAGCACGTCGTGCTCGATGGCCGAGCGCAGCCACGACCCCTCGCCCACCGCCTGCTCCTGGCCGACGTACTCATCGAGCGAGGTCGGGCGCATGCGCACGGCGAGCGGCGCGTTCCGCAGCGCTCGTTCGGACTCTTCCTGTGAAAACAGCGTATCCATGGGGTGTGACCAATCCAGGGCGGCGGCCGGGTGCCGGGGCGGCCGCCGCGCGTCTCATCGAATATGAAGCAATCTATCGCCCGGAGCCAGATTGCCCTGCCAGATTCAGCACGCCTCGTTGATGTAGGCGCGCCGCGGGAAGTGGATGTCGGGGAACCAGTGCTGGGCGAGCTCGGCGAAGTAGCCGTCCGTCATGCTGGCGATGTAGTCGACGACCGTCTGGTCCAGGTCGCTCGACCAATCGTACACGCGGTCGTAGTGCGCGAGCTGCTCGGAGAGCCGGCGGATGTGGTGCCGGAAGATGTAGCTCGACTCGTCGCCCGCCGCGAGGTCCGCATAGCAGCGCTCGTACATGAGCTCGAACGCGCGCGCCAGAAGCTCGGCGCGCTCGCCCTCGATGCCGCTCGAGCGGTAGATCTTCCTGTAGTTCTCCGCCTTCGCGCGGCGGAGCTCGGCGAACAGCTCCTCGCTCATCTCGATGCGGTCCTTGCCGTAGCTGTGCTCGATGATGTCGGCCGAGGCATGCGTGAGGATCCACGAGTTGTACGCGCCGCCGAGACCGTCCTCGAAGGCGTCCCCATCGAGCAGGCCTGCCTCGATGGCGTCCTGGCGGTCGCGGCCCACGTAGGCGATGATGTCGGAGATGCGCACCACGCAGCCCTCGAGCGTCATGGGGCGCAGGTGCCCGATGGCGCGCCCGCCCTTCGTGTAGCACTGCTCGACCGTCGCGTCGAACTCCTCGAAGCCGGAGAGCCCCGAGAGCTCGAACACGCGCTGCTCGTACTCGCCGTTGTGGCAGAGCACCCCATCGAGCGTCTGGAGCGTGATGTTGCGGCCGTAGAGCACGTCGAGCACGCGGACGGAGTGGACGTTGTGGTGGAACGAGCGACCCGTGCGCGCCTGGAACACGTCGTTCAGGCAGCGCTCGCCGGCGTGTCCGAACGGCGTGTGCCCAAGGTCGTGCCCGAGCCCGATGGCCTCGATGAGGTCGCAGTTGAGCCCGAGCGCGTAGCCGATGTCGCGCGCGATGCGGGCGACGAGCTGGACATGGAGACCGCGGCGCGAGAGGTCGTCGTTCGCGCGGAAGCTGAAGACCTGCGTCTTGCCGGCGTAGCGGTTGTATGCGGGCAGGTGGAGGATCTTCTCCACATCGCGCACGAAGGCCGGCCGCCAGAAGCTCGCCTGGTCGCGCGGGCGCTGCTCGCGCCGGAGCGCGGCGGAATCGTCCGTCCGGTGCGGGTTGACCCATCCGCGGGCGCGGTCGCTCCGCATGCGCTCGACGAGCTCGGGCGAGAGCGCATCGGGGATGGCCGCCATGCGCTCGCGCACCATCGAACGGTCTTGCTCGGGACGTGCGTCCATACCCTCCCCTTTCCGCAGGAACTGTTGGTACCATCATCGCATACCGCGCGGACATATGCACACGAGGCGCGCCCACACGCCGTCGGGGGCGCGGCCGTCCTCACAGGATAACCGTGAGCACAAGGAAGGCGGCGCCGAAGAAGGGCATGAGCGGAAGGCTCGAGCGCCGGAGCGCCGCGGCGACGAGCGCGAGCACGAGCAGCCCCGCGGCAAAGGCGGCGAGCGCGGCGGCGGGATCCACGAGCATCATGCAGAAGAGCACCTTGATGTCGCCCATGCCGATGCCCGCGCTCCCGCGCAGCCTCCGCCAGAGCACCTCGAAGCCGACGAGCGCGCCGCACACCGCGACCGCGGCGCCCGCGACCCACGCGAGCTCGCGCCAGGCGCGCCCCGTGACCGCGACGACGAGCGCGCACGCGATGAGCGCGAGAACGAGCGCGTTGGGGACGCGCCGCTCCCGGGCGTCGACGACCATCGAGGCCGCGATGAGCGCGAGGAAGGCGATGCGCGCCCCGTGCCCGAGCGCGACGCTGCCTGCGAGCCCCGCCGCCATCACGCGCAGCGCCTCCGCCTTACGCGTCGTCGACCACGAGGCAACCCATGTTGAGGCGCCCCGCGAACTCGCCGATGACCGCCGCCTGCCCGCAGCGCGTGAACACGCCGGAGAAGCGGCCGTCGAAGAGGAACAGCCCCTCCATGTTCATGTACGGCTCGAAGGGGCGCCCGATACCGGCGACGCCGCCCTCGACGTTCGGCGAGGCGTAGGGCGTGACGTATTCCTGCACCGTGCCGTGCGTGGCGGCCATCTCGGCGAGTACCTGCCGCCACTCCTCGTCCGTGCAGTCGCGTCCCGCGCGCACGCCGATGCTGTTATAGCCGTCGCGCGGCTTCGCGATCCACGCCTCGCGGTCACTGAACCGCGTAAGGTCGGTCTCCTCGTCCACGAGGTAGGTGGCGGGCACGTGCGCCTGGATGAAGTCGAGCTCCTCGGGGGTGAGGATGTCGCGAACGGCCGGGCTGTGCAGCACGGCGAAGACCGTCTTGATCGCGCACGGCCACGTCCTGAAGCCGCCCACGATGGGCACCGTCCCCGCCTCGGCGCAGGCCATGAACGCATCCGCGCCCGCGCACGGCTTCTCGAGCATCTCCGAGATCACCACGCGCCGCCACACGCAATCAATGGGGCCTTGCGCGTCATAGAGCACGCCGTCCTCATACCGCAGGTCGCGGATGTCCGCGAAGCGCAGGCTCGCGCCGTGCTCGGCGAAGACGCGGCCGTACTCCTCGATCTCCTCGCGCACGATGCTCTCGGCGTAATCGACGGCGACCACCTGCGGGCTGACGCTCGTGCCCCCGGCGTCGCGGTAGCACGCGAGTACCGCCTCGGCGCAGGCGCGGTAGATGTCGAACACCTCGAGGGCGTGGCGCTCCGCGAACCGCGCGCCCGTCTCGGTGAGCAGGTTCGCGCGCGTCACCTCGGTCGACGAGAGCATGCCCGACGAGCCGTCGGTGTTGAGCTCGCAGAACTTGAACGCGCCCGTCCGCTCATCGAGGAAGATGTCGACGCGGGCGATGGGAATCTGCACGGGGAAGGCGTTCGGCATGCACGCGATCGCCTCGATGCGCGGGTCGAGGCCGAAGTGCGCGCGAAAGGCGGCGTCCTCCACGAAGCGCGCCGTGACCTTCTCCATGATGCCGCCCATGGTCTCCGCGATCCACGCGAGGTACCCCAGGTCGCGCCGGGAGAAGATCTTGGGCACGAAGCTCCATTGGATGGGTCCGCCGTGATAGAGCGCGTTCGTCCCGGCAAGGTAGGCGTCGCCCGCCTCGTGCGAGGGCGCGTCGCCGTCGAGGTCGCGGGCGATCTGGACGTACTCCTCCTCGAGCGCCACGCTATCGAGCGGCGCGGCGGGGTGCGCGCACGCGGTGATGCTGGAAGGGTCGCAAACGGGCAGGGCAGTGGGTTCGATGGCTTCCATGAGGCTCCAATCGATAGGTTGCTACCATACTACCCCGCCGTGCGCGCGCGATACCGCAGGCGCCGCCGCGCGCGCGATTCAGCGCGCCTCGCCCACGACGTCGTCGAGCGTCATCGAGAGGTTGTGCTGTGTGGGCACCCAGTCGACCTTCAGGAAGAGCGCCGCGACGATGAGCGGGATGTAGGTGCACATGAAGAGCGGGAACGTGAAGACGTTGAGCAGCAGCCTCCAGGGCTTCGCCTTGTGGATGTGCTTGCGCTCGAAGAAGGTGGTCACGATCCCGATGACGAAATAGGCCTGGTAGAGCGCGATGAAGGTGTTCACGATCGACTGCAGGCAGGCTTGGATCTCCGCATCCGTGGCAAGGAACCCGTGGCTCAAGAGCCCCACGATGAGGAACGTCCCGTTCGCCAAGATCGAGATGAGCGTGAGCAGGTTGCCCGGTATGAGCACACAGAACATGTCGTACGCCGCGAAGCGACGGCGCGCGAAGATCGCCTTCGGGAACTGCTTGCCGTAGGTGAAGATCACCTGGTAGAAGCCCTTCGTCCAGCGCATGCGCTGCTTCCAGGAGGCGGCGAACTTCACGGGCTGCTCGTCGAAGAACTCCGCGGGCGCGTAGGCGATGCGCACGCCCTCGAGCGCGCAGAACGTCGAGAACTGGATGTCCTCGGTGAGCGTATGGAACTTCCAGCCGCCCATGGCCTCGATGATCTTCGCGGACACAAGATAGCCCGAGCCCGAGACGGCGCAGGATGTGCCGCAGATCATGCGCGCGTTGTTGAGGAAGCGCGCCTCGCGCAGGTACGCCGTCGCGTTGGCGGCCGATACCCACGAGCTGCCGAAGTTCTTCGAGTTGCGGTAGCCGGTCACCGCGAGGTAGCCGGCGTCGAAGGCGTCGTTCATGATGGTCGTGTACTCAGGGCTCACGAGGTTATCCGCATCGAAGATGAAGAAGCCCTCGTAGCGACCGGGATACTCGGCCAGGATGCGCTGGAAGCCGAAGTCCATGACCCAGCTCTTGCCCTTACGGGCGAGGTCGTTGCGCTCGTAGACGATGGCGCCCGCCTCGCGCGCCACGCGCGCCGTGTCGTCCGTGCAGGCGTCGGCCACCACGAACACGTCCATGAGCTCGTCCGGATAGTCCTGCTCGCGGATCGAGCGCACGAGGTTCGCGATGACCGCCTCCTCGTTGTGCGCCGCGATGAAGAACGCATAGCGATGCAGCCGCTTGGCCTTGGGGTAGCGGTACTCGCCGCATACGACACCGATGACGAGGAACACCGCCTGGTAGAGGAAGCAGACCGAGAAGATCCCGATGATGAGCATGTTGAACTTCACGATGGGCGTCGCAGCGAGAAAGTTCGCGATGATGTCGGGCACGGGCGCGCTCCTTAAACTATGAGCTTAGGCGTTCACTTTGCCAAGAAATTGTAGTTCACGGGCAAAAAGCGATGCAATTATTCCAGAAAGCAACATGACAGGCAGCTCATTGAGCCATGCCCATTATTGCCGCCCTAATCCCTTCGCCTCTCAAGTTCGGCGAGCCCTTTTCCATCAAGCAAGACTTTACGGGACTTAAACCCGGCGGAAGGCCCCACAACACCGAGGACTTCAAGAACATCCAAAATCCGGGAAGCCTCAAACAATCCGACATGCAAGTTATGACGAAGAAAGGAGCTTGAAGCCTGCTTAGATGTAACAACGAGATGTGCAGCTTCCCAGGTTATGGAATCAACCCAAGCGAGACTAGGGGCTGGTTTAGCTGAACTCAAGCCACTCGAGCCATCTTCCCTTTCCACGTCAGTTTGAGAAGAGGCATCCTTGCCGGAATCAGAGTGAGAAGATGAATCGTCGACAGAATCTTCCTCTTCACCCAGTTCAATGCGCTCGAGCCTCGCTAGACCATCCTTGTCAAGAAACACCTCTCGAGGCTTCGATCCATCCGGCGGCCCCACGACGCCCAGCTCCTCGAGCATGTCCATGATGCGGGCGGCGCGAGCGTAGCCCATCTTGAGGCGGCGCTGCAGGCTCGAGGTGGAACCGAGCCCAGACTCCACAACGAAGTGCGCGGCCTCCCAGATAAGAGGGTCAAAGTAATAGGAATTCCGATGAGTGGCGCTCTTATGGGTAGGTTCCTTTGACTCAACTTGCTTTGTGCCCTTATAAAAATCTGGAAGGCGGTCTGTATTTCCAGATACCACAGCGTCTATCAAGCGGTTCAAAATCCTATTTTCAATCAACCTGACGTGATTGTCCTTGGCCAATTGGATCGCGTTGTCAGTGAAACTCGAATTGGTGACAACCCAGGCTTCATTCGCATGGTAATGGGCAAGAGAAGCAACCACCTCTTGAATAGGGCTGTTGTCGAGTGTCGAGCCATAAAACTTGGCCTGAATGCAAACCCTTCGCTCTCCAGCTGCATCTGAGGCGACAATATCCGCGCCGAAATCATTAGATTCACTCGTAACGTAGACAAGAAAGCCCAAATCTTGGACGAGCGTAGCAACATAGCGCTCAAACTCGATGCCGTTAGAAGGCAAATGATGATAGCCCGGCCATCTAACAAATTGCTCCACCTCAGATACCCCCAAACGAACCAACGCCGATTCTCGTTATTGTACTAGGAGCTGCGGGACGATCTCGTCGCCCGCGGGGGTGCGCCCGAGCGAGGTGTCCTCGATCTCCTCGAGGGCGGCGGCCAGGTCCCAGGGCAGCGTGTCGCGGCACTCGATCTCCTCGCCCGTCACGGGATGCGCAAAGCGCACGCGCCAGGAGTGGAGGAACTGACGCGTGAGGGCCAGATCGGCGCGATCGGAGCCCTTCCCCTTGCCGTAGAGCGGGTCGCCCACGAGGGGATGGTTGATATGGCGCATGTGCACGCGGATCTGATGCGTCCTGCCGGTGTAGAGATGGCATTCCACAAGCGTGTAACCATCGTCGAAGCGCCCGGCCTCGAAGCGCTCGAGCACGCGGAAGGTGGTGATGGCCTGGCGCGCGAAGGGGTCGTCCGAGACGGCCATCTTCACACGGTCGCGCGTTGAGCGCGCGATACCCGTGTTGATCGTCCCCTCGTCGTGCGCGATGTAGCCGTGGACGAGCGCGATGTAGCGCCGGTCGAGCGTGCGCAGGCGGATGAGGTCCTGGAGTGCGCGCTGGGTCTCGTCGTCCTTCGCCGCGAGCATGAGCCCCGTCGTATCGCGGTCGAGGCGGTGCACGATGCCGGGTCGGTCCTCGCCCTGGAGCGTGCCCAGGTGCTCGAGGCCGCAGTGGTAGACGAGGGCGTTGGCGAGCGTGCCGTCCGCGTGCCCGTGGGCGGGGTGGCACACGAGCCCGCGCTGCTTGGAGAGGACGATGAGGTAGTCGTCCTCGTAGCGGATGTCGAGCGGGATGGCCTGGGGGATGACGGCGCCCGGCTCGCGCTCCTCCGGCAGCTCGACGGAGATGCGGTCGCCCGCGGCGACGGTGTATTTCTTGGAGGTGCAGGTCTCGCCGTTGACGTCGACCGCGCCGGCATCGATGAGCCGTGCGCAAGCCGAGCGCGAGGGCGCATGCTCCTGCGCGCCCAAAAACGCATCGAGGCGCTGGCCAGCGGCGTGCTCATCGACGAGGATATGCAGGTCACCGGCCATCTGAGCGCTCCTTCTCGTTTGCCGGCGAGAGGAAGATGAAGCCGATGAGCGCGATCACGACGCCCACGGTGACGCCGATGTCGGCGATGTTGAGGCTCGGGAACGACATGAAACGCGTCGTGATGAAATCGGTCACGTAACCGAGCGCCACGCGGTCGATAGCGTTGCCGATAGCGCCGCCGCACACCATGCCGAGTCCCACGACCTCGAGTCGCGAGACGCGTGGCGCGCGCACGAGGTACACGACGGACGCCGCGACCATGACCACCGCGAGCAGGACGAACACGAAGCCGAAGCCCTCGCCCAGGCCGAACGCCGCCCCGCGGTTCTCCACGTACTCGAAGCCGACCACCCCGGGCAGCACCTCGACGGGAAAGCCCCCCTGCGCCTGCGTGGCGCGCACGAGCGCCTTCGAGACCTGGTCGGCGATGACGAAGGCCGCCGCAAGCGCGCCGAGCACCCCCAGCCGCCACGCAAGCGACGGCTGGAAGTGCCTCGTTCCGGTGGTATCGGTGCGCGCAGCCACGGCTAGGCTTCGAGCGCCTCGGCGCAGCGGGCGCAGATGTGCGCGTGCCCGCCGTGCTCGCCCGTGCTCTCGCGGTAGTTCCAGCAGCGGTCGCAGCGCTCGCCGCGCGCGGGCTCGACCTCGGCCGCGAACTCCTCGCCGCTCTCGAGCTCGACCTCGGAGACGATGAAGAACTCGGCGAGGTCGCAGGCCATATCGCCGGTGAGCAGCGCGTATGCCTCGGCCGGAGCCCAGGCGCGCACGCGCACCTCCTGGCTCTTGGTGAACGTGCCCTCAGCGCGGGCGTCCTCGATCGCCTTCGTCACCACGCCACGGAGCTCCATGGCGGCATCGAGCACCTCGCCGTAGCGGTTCGCCTCGTCGAGCGCGATGGGTGCCTCGTACCATTCGAGGAGTGCGGCGTAGGTCTGGCCGTCGCGGCACCCCGCGGGGGCGTAGGCCATGACCTCGTCACAGGTGAAGGAGAGGATGGGCTGCAGATCGCGCAGGAGCATGGACAGGAGCTCGGCGAGCACGGTCTGGGCGCTCCGGCGCGCGAGCGAGCCCGGGCGCTCGCAGTACAGGCGGTCCTTCAGGGCGTCGAGGTAGACGTTCGAGAGCTCCGTGACCACGAAGTCGTAGAGCGTGCGGTAGGCGCGGTTGAACTCATAGCCGCGGTACGCGTCGTCGACCTCGGCCTGGACCTGCGTGAGGCGCGCGACCATGAGCTTGTCGAGCGGCAGCAGCTCCTCGAACGGGACCCCGTCGCGCTCCGGGTCGAACTGCCCCTCGAGCTCGCCGAGCAGGAAGCGGAAGGTGTTGCGGAAGCGGCGGTACGCGTCCGAGGTGCGCGCGAGGATCTCGTGGTCGATGGCCACGTCCGAGGAGGTGTCCACGCTCGCAACCCACAGGCGGATGATGTCGGCGCCCATCTCGTCGCAGACCTTGTTGGGGTCGATCACGTTGCCGAGCGACTTCGACATCTTGCGACCCTGGCCGTCGAGGGTGAAGCCCTGCGAGACGACCGCCTTGTACGGGGCCACGCCGTTGGCGCCCACGCTCGTGAGCAGCGAGCTCTGGAACCAGCCGCGATGCTGGTCGGAGCCCTCGAGGTACATATCCGCCGGGTAGGCGAGCTCGGGGCGGTTCTCGCAGACCGCCTTCCACGAGACGCCGGAGTCCCACCACACGTCCAGGATGTCACGGTCGGCCTTGAGGTGGTGTCCGCCGCACTTCGGGCAGACGCAGGCCTCGCCCAGGTAGCTCTCGGGCGCGTCGGTGAACCAGGCGTCGGAGCCCTTCTCCTTGAAGAGCGCGATGACGGCGTCGAGCATCGCGTCGTTCATGACCTTCTCGCCGCAATCCGCGCAGGTGAAGCTCGGGATGGGCACGCCCCAGTTGCGCTGGCGCGAGATGCACCAGTCGGGGCGCTGCTCCACCATGGCGCCGATGCGGTTCTTCGCATGGTCGGGGTACCACGCCACGTGGTTCAGCACCTGGTCGAGCGCCTGCTCGCGCAGACCCGTCTCGTCCATGGAGACGAACCACTGGTCCGTCGCGCGGAAGATGGTCGGGTTCTTGCAGCGCCAGCAGTGCGGGTAGCTGTGGTTGATCTTCTTCTCGGCGAGCAGCGTGCCGCGCTCGGCGAGGAACTCGATGATCTTGGGATTCGCCTCGTCGGTGTCCATGCCGCTGAAGGGACCGCCCGTGCCGTAGCCCTCGCCCACGTAGAAGCGGCCGTCGTCATCGACGGGCATGATGATGGGCAGGTTGCAGCGCATGCCGGTGTAGTAGTCATCGACGCCGTGGCCGGGCGCGGTGTGGACGCAGCCCGTGCCGTCCTCGAGCGTGACGTAGTCCGCCGTGACAACCGTGCCCGTGACGTCCTCGAAGATGGGGTGCTTGTACGTCGTGCCCACAAGGTCAGCGCCCTGTGCGACCCAGGGCTCCGCGGCGCCGGCGGGCGTGAAGAGGCGAGCATCCTCGAGATGCGCGACCTCGTGGAAAACCTTCTCCCAGAGCGCCTTGGCCATGATGCCCAGGCGGCCGCCGGCCTCCACGGCGACGTAGTCCGCCTCGGGCGAGAGCGCCACGCCAGAGTTCGCAGGGAGCGTCCAGGGGGTCGTCGTCCAGATGACCACGTCGACGGGCAGCCCGCTCGCCGCGAGCGCCTCGGGCGCGTCGATGAGCTCGAAGCGCACGAAGACCGACGGGCTCACCTCGTCGGCGTACTCGATCTCGGCCTCGGCGAGCGCGGTGTGGCAGTGCTTGCACCAGTGCACCGGCTTGCGGCCGCGGTAGATCATGCCCTTGTCGAACATGGCCTTGAAGACCTCGATGTCCGCCGCGTCATGCTCGTGGTAGAGCGTGAGGTACGGGTGGTCCCAGTCGCCGAGCACGCCCAGGCGGCGGAAGCCGGCCTTCTGCAGCTCGATGTTCTCGACGGCGAACTCGTGGCACATCTCGCGGATCTTGGCCGTGGGCGTGGCATTGAACTTCGCCGTGCCGAGCTTCTCCTCGACCTTGTGCTCGATGGGCTGGCCATGGCAATCCCAGCCGGGCACGTACGGCGTCTGCTCGCCCTGCATGGCATGGTAGCGCATGATCATGTCTTTGGAGATCTTGTTCATGGCGTGGCCGATGTGGATGGGGCCATTCGCATACGGGGGGCCGTCGTGCAGGACGAACTTCTTATGCCCCTCGTTCTTCTTCATGAGCTGCTCGTAGACATGGTTCTCGTTCCACGCGGCCAGGCGAGCCGGCTCGGACTTCGCGAGCCCGGCGCGCATGGGGAACCCGGTCTTGGGCAGGTTCATGGTCTCCTGGTAGATGCTCTTCTCTTTCGCCACGGGATACCCTCCCCCTTCTCGTCCGCCAGGACGACCTTGGCGAGGCGCCCTGGCTCTGGGCGCCTAAGAAAAAAAGCGCCCGTCCCTGCAAGCTGGGACGAAGCGCCGTGATGCGCGGGCAGACGCGCCGCGCGAGCTCCTCGCTATACCACCCAGCTTAGGTGCCCCGCGGCCTTCCGGCAGCCTGCACCTGTACTCGGCCGACCACATGACGGCGGTCGTCCCGGCGACGCCTACTGAAAGGGGTTGGTTGGGGACGTGTTCTCATCAACCCATCCGCCGAACCCCTCCGTTCGGGCCGCAGCTCCGGGGTGATATTCACGCGGGCGCGCCGGCGAACCTTCCAGCACGGAGGCGGCAGCACGCCGAACCCGTGGCTCGCTCTCTCATCGGCGCGGAGACCGGCTACTCGTCCCCATCACAGCCATTGCGCGGTATTGTAGCACGTTGCTCGCGGAGCGCGTGCGACAAAGGGTTTAGACACACGGGCACACGAACGGCACCGAGCCGCCCGCGCGGGCGCACCCGCGGCACGCGCGAGCCCTTGTCCGCACCCGCCGCATGGCGCGCCGCGACTCTGGGCATACGGTTAGTAGCGCGGCGTTCCGTGCCGCGCACCAGATGAAAGGACACCCATGCATATCGTTGCCATCGCGGGATCGCTTCGCACGGGAAGCCTCAACCGCCAGCTCGCCGAGGAAGCCCAGCGTATCGTCGCCGAACTCGAGCCCGACGCCCGCTTCACCATCCTCGACTGGTCGGACGTGCCGATCTTCAACCAGGACATCGAGCACCCCGCGCCCGAGGCCGTGGCGCGCGTGCGCGCGGAGGTGCTCGCCGCCGACGGCGTCTGGTTCTTCACACCCGAGTACAACCACTTCTTCCCCGGTCCGCTCAAGAACCTGCTCGACTGGCTCTCGCGCCCAGTCGGTCCCAAGCAGGGGCAGGTGCTCGATAGCAAGCCCGCCGCGGTGAGCGGCATCTCGGCGGGCGGCACCGGTACCGCCGTGGCGCAGGATCACCTCGTGACACTCATTTCCTTCCTCAACATGCGCGTCATGAACAAGCCGCGCCTCACCGTGCCGAACGGCTTCACCAAGGTGCACGACGGCGTCCTCGAGCTCGGCGACTCCCTACCCTACCTCGAGCGGCAGGCGCAGGCGTTCATCGAGTTCATCCGCTAGATGGGAAGGCCGCGGGGACGATGGCGCCACCGCGGCCTTCGACTGGTTCACGAACAGGAAAGATGCACGGCGAAGCCCGCGATGTCCTCGTTGAAGTAGACGAGCTTCGTGGAGCCGTCCGGATTGAGGGCGCGGGAGTCCTCGTTGATCGTGAGCCCGCGGGAGCGGAAGTAGGCCTCGGCGGCAGGCACATCGTTCACCGCCAGCCCGATGTGGCCCTTTTCACCGCGCCCGCAGCCCTTCATGACCTCGACGAGCGTGTCGTTGAAGACGGAGATGGGCGTCTCGTGCCGCTCCAGGCCGAAGAGCGCCTCGATGATGGCCGCGGTGCGCTCGGCCTCCGCTGCATCCGCGGCGTTGATGCCGATATGCGCGATATGCATATCGAACGCCTCGACGGGATTGATCTGATCATGCGTCATGCGAAACCTCCCCTGTTCATGCGATGCCCTGTTTAGCGCCTCTCGCCCAGCAAACGGGCATCGACCTCGTCCGGCGCGTACACGGACACCCCGCGCTCCTTGATGAGCGCGGCGAACACGCCATCGCCGGGAACGAGCTTTCCGGTAAACGTGCCGTCGTAGACGAGCCCCACCCCGCAGGAGGGGCTGCGCGGCTGGAGCACCGCGGCGTCGATACCGCCGGCCGTCTCGATGCGCGCGAGCTCGGCCGCGGCACCCGAGCGGAACGCAGCGTCCACGCTCGCACCGAATTCGTCCACGACCCTGTCATCTAAGATCTCGCACCGCGGGCGCGGCACGGGCAGGCCGCCCGCGACCTCGGGGCACACCGGGATGACCGTGCACCCCTGCGCGCGGAGCCCCTCGACGAGCGCGACGTCGAGGTTGCTCCCGCCGTTGTACTTGCAGCGCTCGCCCAGAAGGCAGGCGCTCACCGCGACGCGCATGGTTCGACCGCTAACGCGCTGAAGCGGCGGCTACGCGTTGAGCTTCTCGCCGCACGACATGCAGAAGGCGTCGCCGGGGTTCACCGGGGCGCCGCACTTCGGGCACACGGAACCGGCGGGAGCCGCGGGAGTGGCAGGTGCAGGCGCAGGCGCCTGTGCGCCCGATGCCGCCATGATCTCGGCCATGGACTTGCCGCAACCGGCGCAGAACATGTCGGACGCGCTGATACGCGTGTGGCAGAACGGGCACACGACGACGGTCGCGGCCTGCTGCGAGGCGGCGTTCTGGCGCTCGATCTCGTCGAGCTGCGCCTGGAGGGATGCGCGCTCGGCGTCGATCTGGGCGATGCCGTCGAAGAGCTGCTCGCGCCCGGTGCGGAACGCGGGGTCGTCCTTCGTGACCTCGTAGAGGCTCGCGCCGAGCTGCGCGGCGAGCTGTTGGCGGCGCTTCATGGCGTCATTCATCTGGTTCTTGATCTTGAGGGTCTCGACGCCGCGGTTTGCCCCCGCGACGCCGCGATTCAGCGAAGCCTGAACATCATCGAGAAAGCCCATCGTTCCACCTTTTCGAATGCATGCGAACATAACCGGCCGACGGCGCGTGCCGTTAGCCAACCCGAATATACCACCTGATACGGGGAAACTCGATGGCGGCCGCACCGAGTTTCCCATTCCGTAGCGTACGGCGGATGCCTCACGCGCTGGCGCGCGCCCCGCGGCAAACGCCGCCGGCGTCACGATTCCTTGATGCGTAGGTAGATCGCGCGGGCTCCCGCGGTGTTCGCGCGCTCGTCGAACTCGTAGACGCCCATCGACTTCAGGAAGGGGCTGAGCTTGCGGTATCCGTAGTTGCGCACGTCGAAGTCGGACAGGCGCTTGGGCAGCTCGCTGCCCACGGTGCCCAGGAATACCCAGCCCTCCTCGTCGGAGAACTGATCGATGATGGCATCGACGGCGGAGCGGATGCGCTTCATGTGGCGACGGCGCGTGGTGCGGGAGAGCTCGCTGAACTCCACGTCGCCGCGCTCTGCCGCCGGCGAGGCCTCCCCCTGCTCGCCGCCGCGGTCTCCCGGGGTGCGGCGGGCGCGCGCAGAGGCCTCGGGGGCGTGCTCGGCGCTCGTGGCGGCGGCCTCCTTCGCCTTCGCGGGGCTAGCCGAGCGCTTGGATACCGGAGCGGGCTTCTCGGCCTTCTCCTGCTTGTCGGCCTTGTCCGCCCTCTTCGCGGGCGTCCGCTCCTTCTGGGAGCGCTTGCGCGCGGGCGACTCGGCGGCGTCGTCCTCGGCATCCGCGTCGTCATCTTCCGCGCGGCGCGCCGCGAAGAGCAGGTCGAGGTATTTGAACTGGTTGCAGGCCGAGATGAACGGCTCGGGGGTCTTCTGCTCGCCCATGCCGGTGACCTGCATGCCGCTCTCGCGCAGGCGGGCGGCGAGCCGCGTGAAGTCGGAGTCGGAGCTCACAATGGCGAAGCCGTCGACGTTGCCCGAGTAGAGGATGTCCATCGCGTCGATGATCATCGCCGAATCCGTCGAGCTCTTGCCGTACGTGTAGCTGTACTGCTGCATGGGGATGATCGAGTTATCGAGCAGGCAGCCCTTCCACGAGGCGAGCCGCTGGCTCGTCCAGTCCCCGTAGATGCGCTTGTACGTGGCGATCCCGGAGTTCGCCACCTCGTCGAGGATGATCTTGATGTACTTCGGCGCGATGTTATCCGCGTCGATGAGAATCGCGAAGCGCAGGTCGCGCTGGGTATCGGTTGCCATGGATGCCTTTCTGGTCAGGGTTTCGGGCATGCGCCCGCTAATTTATGATACCCAGAACAGGAAGGCATGCTGTCCGACGCACCCCGGGCAGAACCTCGAGCCCTTCGGCAGCTCCCTGCCGCACTTAGGGCAGAACATGGCGAACCCCTTCTCATGAGATGCTGTTCAACCCATGAAAGAAAGGCGGCGGATTGCAAGCGTCGGCGTTTCCGGGCTGTTACCAAGCCTTCCCGATTACCTCACATCGTCCAGGTCGATATGTACTTTCATCACGACGATACCATCCGAGTTGATGACCTCGAACCGGCCATCTCCCGCCGAGCGCCACGTGCAGGGGCCGTAGCCGCCGCGTTCGTCATCGCAATCCCCGTCCTCTAGCGTCATCCCGATATCCAGGGAATCGCTTGCCAAGATCTCGTCATAGGTGAGGCCTCGGTCGATGACGCCTCCGCCTGATCCGCTCACCCATCTCGCCCTGCCGTCTTCATCGAATTCCCGAATCGCGAACTCAATTGTGCTCTGGCCCCCTGCGCCACCCGCAACCTCAGACTCGAAATACCAGCGACCTTCGACCTCACCCGTGGCAGCACCAGCAGGAAACTGGACGCGTATATTGGAATGATGTTGCGGCCAAGCGACGAATCTGTCATCGAGCGCTTCGAGATTCTCGACCTTCCAGATCGTTCCTTGATCGTTCGAGCCATCCTCGCGCAGCACGCCCTCATACATGGGTATGAACGTTCTTCCCGCATCCCCCAAGTCGCCAAGCTGAATAATCGTCTCACCGTCGTCACCGTCGAGGATCCTATAGCTGAAACCATACGCCATGACATCGTTGAACGTGAACGTACCGTTCGGAAGCGTAGCTGTGGCGGCGGTATTGCCCGACCAGAGCGAGACGAATGCTGAAGCCGCAGCGACCAGCACAAGCACAATGCCTCCGATAACAAGGGGGAGACGGAGTCGGCGCGGAAGAGACGCCTCCGAACCGACAGTCGATGCAGCCCGCGGGTGCTCTGAAATACCCTGCCTCGTTTGCGAAGTTGCTTCCGAAGCAAGCTGAGCACCGCACTCTGGGCAGAACCTTGAATCCTCTGGCAGTTTTGCACCACATTTACGGCAAAACATAGTGGCTCCTCCTCATACAAACCAACCAACGCTTTTCACCTATCATGCAGCGTGCCAGCGCGATGTATCAACCTTGTCCGCCTAGACCCCCTGCTGATTGTATCCGTCTGACGCGGTTTTACAGAATGCCCCGCCGAGGCAGGGCATTCGAGGATTATCCGAACACAGACGGATATATCGACGGGGGCGGGGCGCCGAAGAGCCTTACGCCGCGGGTTTCGACGACATGAGCAGACTCTCCAGCTTCGGGAGCGTCATGAACTCGTCGCCCGTGATGGTCCCCTTCTTACTATCAGTGACCCGTGCTCACAGATGCGTTCATGATCCACTCCCCATCCTCATCGCGAATCTCGTAGTAACCGGCGTTACCTTCACCCCAGGTGCATGAGCCGTACCCGCCGTTTCCGTAGCCGTCGTCCAACGTCGCCTGGACATCCATCGTGCGCATGATCTCGTCATAGTCCATGGCGTCATCGATCACGCCGGTACCCGTGCCTAAAACCCAATGGACGGAGCCATCGGCGTCGAATTCGCGCAGGGCGAACACGGTTTCGCCATCCCGCTCTACCTCAACGTACCAGCGGCCCTCGAGCTCTCCCGAAGACGCTCCCTCCGGGAATTGCAGGCGGACGACGGTCGAATCCGGCTGCCCGTCCGCATCCACAAGGTTCGCGACCTTCCAGATTTTGCCGAGCTCGTTCGAACCGTCCTCCTCAAGTGTTCCCGTGAACATCGTGGGATAGGAGCCTGATGTCTCGTCATACGTAAGCAACTCGATAACCTGGTCGCCGCCCTCTTGCTCGATGCGGTAGTTGAAGCCGAACGCGTTATCTTGGAAGGTGAAGAAGCCGTTCGGGAGCCTCCCGTCGCGGCCGAGCACGCCCGTCGCGAAGAGGACGGCCACCACGATGGCAGCCACCGCTACCACGGCGACGCCGCCGATGACGAGCGGCTTGCGTGAGCGCTTCGGCGCGGGCTGCGCAGTCGCGGATGCCGGGTTGGGCGCGGCCCCGGTGCCAGCCAGTTCGGGCACCGGCCCCGCGCTTGGGGTGGACGCCGCCGCGACCGGCTCAGCTTCGGGCTGCTCAGGCTTCGACGCGCCCGCCACCTCGGCGCCGCACCCCGGGCAGAACCTCGACCCTTCAGGTAGCTCCCTGCCGCACTTGGAACAGAACATGGCGACCTCCCATCTCGAGCCTTCGCTCACTCCATGATGGAAGCGCACGGCGCCCATCGCAAGCGCACGCGACAGGAATTAACGAACGCCCCTCTCGTCGACGTCTACCCGGTCCGTGACGTGATCGTCTCGCTCGTCTCGGAGCTCCTCGACAGAATCGGGAACACCGTGATCGATACGACCACGGCCAAGCGCGACACCAACGACACGACCCCCGACAAGGACGCCTAACGCGCCCCTCAACCCCAATAAATCCCGTCACCCCGCCTCTGCATGCCGTCGAAGCCGGCGAGCAGGTGCCGTGCTACTTCGCATGCCGCCCCCTGACATATCCGTCTGGCGCAGTTCCGCAGAAAAGCCCGCCAAAGGCGGGCTTTTCGAGGACTGTCTGAGCACAGACGGATATGTCAGGGGGCGGCCAGGTAGAGCTGCAGCGAATTACTCCGCCGGCTTCGGCGGCATGAGCGGGTTCTCCCGCTTCAGGAGCGTCATGAACTCCTGGCCGGTGATCGTCTCCTTCTTATACAGGTAGCGCGCGAGCTCATGCAGCTTGAACTTGTTCTCCTTCAAGATCTGCAGCGCGCGGGCATGCGCCTCCTCGATGAGCTTGCGCACATCCTCGTCGACCCGCTCGGCGGTACCCGGGGCGCAGGTGAGCGACGTATCCTGCGAGAGGTAGGCGTTCTGCACCGTGCCCAGCGCCATCATGCCGAACTCCGAGGACATGCCGAAGCGCGTGATCATGTTGCGCGCGAGCTTCGTGGCCTGCTCGATGTCGTTGGCGGCACCGGTGGTCATCTCGTTGAAGATGAGCTCCTCGGCCGCACGGCCGCCGCAGTACACGGCGAGCTTGTCGAGCGCCTCCTGGCGCGTGGTGAGGAACTTCTCGTCCTCCTCCACCTGCATGGTGTAGCCGAGCGCACCGGAGGTGCGGGGCACGATAGTGATCTTCGTGACCGGCGCGCCCTCCTTCATGCTCGCCGCGACGATGGCGTGGCCGATCTCGTGGTAGGACACGACCTGCTTCTCGTGGTCGGAAAGCACGGTGGACTTGCGCTGCTGGCCGGCGATGACGACCTCAACCGATTCCTCGAAGTCCTCCTGCGTGGCGCGGGTACGGCCCTGGCGCACGGCGCGGAGCGCGCCTTCATTGATGATGTTCGCCAGGTCGGCGCCCGAGGCGCCCGGCGTGGCGCGCGCGATGGCGGTGAGGTCGATGGGCGGCTGGATCTTCACGTCCTTGGCATGGAGCTCCAGGATGGCCTTGCGGCCGGCGAGGTCCGGCAGCTCGACGGGGATGCGCCGATCGAAGCGGCCGGGGCGCAGGAGCGCCGGGTCGAGCGAATCGGGGCGGTTCGTGGCGGCGAGCACCACGATGCCCTTGTGGTTGTCGAAGCCGTCCATCTCCGTGAGAAGCTGGTTCAGCGTCTGCTCGCGCTCGTCGTTCGTGGAAAGCCCCTGGTCGCGGCGCTTACCCACGGCGTCGATCTCGTCGATGAACACGATGCAGGGCGCCTTCTCGTTCGCCTGCTTGAAGAGGTCGCGCACCTTCGCGGCGCCGCGGCCCACGAACATCTCGACGAACTCGGAACCCGAGATGCTGAAGAACGGCACGCCCGCCTCGCCGGCGACCGCCTTGGCGAGCAGCGTCTTACCGGTGCCCGGAGGGCCCACGAGCAAGGCGCCGCGCGGCAGGCGCGCGCCGATGTCCTCGTAGCGCTTGGGGTTCTCGAGGAAGTCCACGACCTCCTTGAGCGATTCCTTGGCCTCCTCCTGGCCGGCGACGTCCTTGAAGGTCACGCCGACGTCCTTGGAGGCGACGATGCGAGCGCCGCTCTTACCGAGCCCGCCGCCCATGCCTCCGCCGAAGCCGCCGCTGCCGAAGTTCATGCTCGGGCCGTCATCGCCCATGGCCTTCTTCATGCGGCGGTTGAGCCACCAGCCGATGCCGAAGAAGATGAGGAGCGGCACGCCGAGCGTGAGCAGGTAATACGTCCAGATGCTCGAGTCGGTGTTGGGGATGATGACATCGAGCGAGGCGCCCGCGTCCATGATGCGGTCGGTGAGGCCCGAGTCGTTCGGCATCACCGTGCACTGGTACGCGACGCTCCCGTCGCCGCCCTTCATGGTGTAGAGCGCCGTGTAGTCGCCCTCCGTGTACTGGACCGCATCGACCTTCTTGGCCTCGAGGTCGTTCAGGAACTGGCTGTAATCCACGTCCTCGATCTGCACCTGGCGCGCCATGTTCGGGAACAGCAGCGTGTTCAGCACGAGGTACACCACGAGCGCGATCAGGACGTAGAGGATCATGTTCCGTCTACGTTTATGGTCATCCATCTCCATGGGTGAAACTCCATCCATCCGACTTGCAGTGATAGTAAGATACCCAACGGTACCACCGCTAATCAAAAAAGTTTACCGCACCGGGAGGGGGCACGGTCCATGCTGAGACGCAAGCAGGCGCACACCGCCGCAGCATCGCTCGACGTGACGGAGGGCGTCATCTGGCAGCAGCTCCTGCTGCTGTGCGTCCCCATCTTCCTGAGCTCCTTCTTCCAGCAGGCGCATGCCCTCATCAACACGTTCATCTTGGGGCAGTTCGGCGGGAAGCTCGCGCTTGGCGGCGTACAGGCGTGCGCCTCGCTCTTCGAGCTCGCCATCGGCTTCTCGGTGGGCGTGGGCGCCGGGTGCGCCGTCATCTCCGGGCAGTTCTTCGGCAGCCGCGACGACGAGCGGCTCTCGCGCTCCATCCACACCGCCATGACCCTCGCGCTCGCGGGCGGGCTCGCCATCTCGGTCGCCGGCGTGGCCTTCACGCCCCACATCCTCGCCGCCATGGGCACGCCCGCCGACCTCATGCCCGAGGCCGTGCCCTATGCCCGCTGCTACGCCGCCGCCATGGTGTGCTCGCTCGTGCTCAACATGGGCTCGGCGCTGCTGCGCTCCGTGGGCGACACGCGCACCCCGGCGATGATCATCGCGAGCGGCTGCGTCATCAACGCCGCGCTCGACATTCTCTTCGTGGCGGTGCTCCATCTGGAGGCGCTCGGATGCGGCCTCGCAACCGCCCTCACGCTCACGGTGAACGCGGCCTTCATGACGCGCCGGCTCATGCGCGCCCAGGGCGCGTGGCGGCTCGACCTGCGGCGCTTGAGGATCGACGGCCGCATCTGCCGCAGCATGCTCGCCACGGGGCTCCCGCTCGGCATCCAGTCCTCGGTCTACTCGTTCTCGAACATCATCCTGCAGTCGACCGTGAACACGTTCGGCACCGATGCCGTCACCGGCTGGGGGCTCTCGAGCCGCCTCGACGCCATCGTGTGGATGGTCACCGAAGCGCTCGGGGTCTCGGTGACGACGTTCGCCGCGCAGAACTTCGGCGCGCGCAACTACGAGCGCATGCGGCGCGGCTACCATACCTCGCTCGCCATCACGGTCGCACTCGTGGGAAGCCTCTCGGCGCTCCTCGTCGCCTTCGTGGGGCCGCTATCGCGCATCTTCATCGACGACCCGGCCGTGACCGCCTACACCACGACGATGATCCACTTCATCGCGCCGTTCTACCTGTTCTATTCCATCGTAGACAACACCTCGGGCGCGATCCGCGGGTCGGGCGAGAGCCTGCGACCGATGCTGCTCACGATCCTCGGCACCGTGGTCTTCCGCCTCATCTGGCTGCTCGCCGTGGTTCCGCTCCACCACAGCATCGAGACCATGCTCATGGTGTACCCGGTGACGTGGATCCTCACCGCGATCCTGTTCGTCGCCTACCATCACTGGGGCGGATGGCTGCACCTCGCCGAGAAGCGCGCGGAGCGGCGCGAGCTCGCGATCTAGCGCAGGCGGCGCCGGGAAGATAATACGAGAGGCACGACGCAGGGTGGGTCGCTCACGCGAGCCCCGCCGTTACGCATAGCGTCCGTGCTGGTAGTGGTAGCTGTTCGTCGCGTGGGGGCAGAGCTGCCAGAACGCCACGGCCGACGCCGCGGCCACGTTGAGCGAATCCACGCCGCGCGCCATGGGAATGCGGATCGTGAGGTCGCAGCCCTCGATCGTGCGCGCGGAGAGGCCGTCGCCCTCCGTGCCCATGAAGAGCGCGAGGCGGTCGATCTCGACGAGCGACGGGTCATCAAGCGAGCGCGAGTCGTCGGCGAGCGCCATCGCCGCGCAGGAGAACCCCGCCTCATGCAGCACCGAAAGGCCGTCGGCCGGCCACGCGCGCGCCGTGGTGCCCAGGCGCGTCCACGGGACCTGGAAGACCGTCCCCATGGAGACGCGCACCGCACGGCGGTACAGGGGGTCGCAGCACGTGGGGCTCACGAGGATGCCGTCGACGTTGAGCGCCGCCGCGCTGCGGAAGATCGCGCCCACGTTCGTGTGGTCGACGATGCCCTCGAGCACGCAGACGCGCACCGGGCGGCCATCCGCGCGCGCGACGAGCCCGTCCAGGAAGGCGCGCGCATCCGGCATAGCCGGGCGGCGGAACGCCGCGAGCGCGCCCCGTGTCACGTTGAACCCGGTGAGCTCCTCCATGAGCTCCATGGGTGCGATGAAGGCCGGCACGTCGAGGCCGGGGCACTCCACCTCGAGGTCGTGGAAGACCGGCGTGAACTGCTCGAGCCAGCGCTCCCCCATGAGGAAGCTCACCGGCTCGAGCCCGGCGGCGAGCGCGCGCTCGATCACCTTGGCGCTCTCGGCGATGAAGATGCCCTTCTCGGGCTCGAGGACGCTTCTGAGCTGCCGTTCGGTGAGGCGCGCGTACGCGTCGAGACGCGAATCTCCGAGGTCTGCGATGTATTGAACCTGAACCATGCCACTCCCCATGTAAAATTACCCCAGGGGTTATTTTACATGCCCTGCTCGTAGGTCACGAAGTCGTACGCCATACCCGCGTCGCCCTCGCCCGGCTCCACCACATGGCCGCCGTCCGTTGCGGCGATGTGCCAGGCCGGGTCCTCGTCGAGGTTCGGGAAGAACGCGTCCGCGGGGCGCGTGCAGCGGTTCTTGGTCACCACGACCGCGCAGCACAGGGGCAGCAGCTGCCGGTACACCTCGGCGCCGCCGATGACCCAGGCCTCGTCCTCCCCCGCCACGGCAGCGAGCGCCTCGTCAACGGAATGCACGACCTCGACGCCTTCGCGCGCGAACGCCGCATCCCGCGTGAGCACGATATTGCGGCGGTCCTTGAGCGGCTTGCCCCCGGGGAAGCTCTCCAGGGTCTTGCGACCCATGATGACCGCGTGCCCCGAGGTGCAGCGCACGAAATGCCGCATGTCCGCGCGGTTCGTGACGAGCATGTCCCCGTCGCGGCCGATGCCCCAGTCGTCGCACACCGCGACGATGGCCTTCAATCTACACTGCAATGGGGATTCCCTTCACCTGCGGTCCGGTCTGATAATCCTCGACGATGAGGTCGTCGGTCGTGAAATCGTAGAAGTTCTTGACCGCGGGGTTGAGCGACACCTTCGGCGCGGGGTACTGCGGGCGCTGGATGAGCTCGCGCACGATGTCCACGTGACGGTCGTAGATGTGCGCGTCCACGATGACGTGCAGAAGCTCGCCCGCCACCATGTCCACGCACTGCGCGACCATCATGAGCAGGATCGCGTACTGGCACACGTTCCAGTTGTTAGCCGCGAGGATGTCCTGGCTGCGCTGCATGAGGCACATGTTGAGCGTGGGGCGCTCGTCGCCCGCGCCCTGCGTGACGTTGTAGGTGACGCTATACGCGCAGGGGTAGAGGTGCATCTCGGAAAGGTCGGCGAAGGTGTACATGTTCGTCATGATGCGCCGCGAGAACGGGGTATGCGTGAGGTCGTAGAGCACGCGGTCCATCTGGTCGAAGTCGCCCTCGGGGTAGTGCGACTTCTGGGCGATCTGGTAGCCGTAGGCCTTGCCGATGGAGCCCGTCTCGTCCGCCCACTCGTCCCAGATATGGGAGTGCAGGTCGTGGATGTTGTTCGATTTGCGCTGGTAGATCCAGAGGATCTCGTCCATGGCCGATTTCAGTGCCGTACGGCGCAGCGTGAGCGCCGGGAACTCCTCGCGCAGGTCGTAGCGAGCGGTCACGCCGAAGTTCTTGATGGTGTAGGCGGGCGTGCCGTCCTCCCAGCGCGGGCGCACCTTCTCGCCCTCGGTCGTGGTGCCGTGCTCGAGAATGTCCGTGCACATCTTCACGAACAGCTGGTCCGCCTTGCTCATGGCGCCTCCCCATCCCACCGAATGCTTGCGGAACCCATTCTAAAGCAAGGCGACGCGTTGCGCGCGAACGCTCACCAGGCGCACACAATGGCGTGCCGCGGCCGCGCAACCATGTTCGAGCCCCGAATCTGTGTGGGATTCCAAGCAGCCGAAGTAGAGCCGCATGTTAGGTGAACGCGAACTGGGGTTTTGTCCTCAGATTCTGGCGGCTACTCGAGGTGTTCTCATTTCCACACAGTATCGAGGCTCGAACCTATCTGAAGCCCAGTCGCAAGCACGAAACAGGGCGCCACCGGACGGCCTCCCGCCCGATGACGCCCCGAAAACGCTCCCCTTGGCACACGAAAACCTCGCGCGCACTCGTTACGCCGGCGCGAGGCCGTCCTCTCCCTCGTCGACGGGAGCCTCGTCCCGTCCGAACCCCACGATGACATCGATGAGCGGCGACGAGATGAACACCGTCACGAGCGAGAACGCGATCTTCGTCACGGGGATGTAGGACAGCGAGAGCAGAAGCACCGAAAGGTCGCTGAAGAGGTAGCAGCGCGCGAGCTTGAGCCCGGTGAGCTTATGGATGGAGAGCGCGAGCGCATCGTCGCCGCCGGCAGACGCATTGCTGCGCACCACAAGCCCGGCGCCCACGCCAATGAAGATGCCGCCCGCGATGGCCGCGAGCAGCGGATACGCTGAGAGGTCGGGGAACAGGTGCGGCAGGTGCTCCCACAGGGCATAGAAAAGCGCGAGCAGCACGCTCGCCACGGCCGACCAGCCCAGGAAGCCGGCGCCGAGCACGAAGAACCCGAGGATGTAGCAGACCGCGTCGAGCAGCGGCGAGGCGATGGAGGCATCGATGCCGAACCAATGGTTGAGCAGGAGGATGCCGCCGAGCACGCCACCCTCGGTGATCCCCACCACCTGGTGGATGTTATGCATGCCAAAGGTGAGGATCGCGCAGCCGAGCGCGATGGTCGCGAAGCGCCGCAGCAGCTCGCGCGGGCTCGCCGTCGCCCGAAATTCCTTCAATTTCCGTTGTGCCGTCCTCAATACCCGGGAGAACATGGTTCTCACTCCATCAATCAATCGCTTCGTCCCTAACCGAGTGGATAGGGTAAACTCTGGTACGATACCAGGGTCAAGCGACCAACGTGGAGGCCTCATGGATTCACCGCGCATCAAGGACAGCTATACCATCAGCGAGGTCTCGCGGCTCTTCGGCATCGGCATCGATTCGCTGCGCTACTACGAGCGCCTCGGCATCCTCGCGCCGGCGCGGGCGGCGAACGGCTACCGCATCTACAGCCTCTCGGACATGTACAAGCTCGCCTGCATCAAGGAGCTCAGGAACCTCGGGCTCGGCATGGATGCGATCGGCGCATACCTCGACCGGCAGGACCTCGAGAGCACCGAGCGCCTGATCGCCGACGAGACGCGCCTCATCGAGCAGCAGATCGCGAGCCTTACGGAGCGCAAGGCGGCGCTTGCCGAGCGGCAGGCGCGCCTCGATGCCGCCCGCGACGCCGTGACCGGCGAGGTCACCGTCGAACACATGCCGCTCCGCCGTTGCGTGCAGCTCTCCGGCCGGCTCGAGCGCGACGAGGAGATGGACCTCTTCATCTCGCGCCTCCATCGCCGCTACGACGAGCAGCTGCCCCTGCTGGGCACAATGACGGTCGGCGCGTTCTTCGACCGCGACGCGCTTGCCGCCGGCCGCGCAGACGTGTTCGGATCCGTGTTCTTCGTCATCGACGACGCTCAAGTGCCCTGCGACTTCGAGCTGCCCGCCGGGCGCTACCTCACCTACCGCTATCGCGGCCCCTATGCGCAGGATGCCGTGGCGTTGCAGCGGCTCGCGGAAGCGCGCGGCACGGACGGCCTCTGCGCGGACGCCTCCCCCTTCGAGATCTACGAGATCGACAACCGCGACACCGTGCGCGAGGACGAGTTCCTCACGCGCGTCGAAATTCTTCAAGCAGCCGAATAGCCCGCAGAACGGCGCACACGATACGCACTAGGATGCGTCCAGTCCTTCGAGGGCGACGGTGAGCGCCGACTGCGCCCGGACGAGTCGCTCGGTATCCCAGGAGACGTTCTCCCAGGGGTCGTCGCTGTCGAGATCGATGGGTATCCAGACCCACTGGTCGACGTGCTCCACTCCCGGCGCGTTGGTGAGAAACGCGCGCAGCCCCCACTGGTAGGAATCATCCGGCGGCGAGTCCATCACCACGACCCACCACGTCTCCCCGTCTTGCATCCCCTCGCCGACCTCGACCTGCACGGCACGGGTCGGAGTGCCGAAGTAGATGTCCATCTCCTCGAGCAAGCCGTCATCCAAGGGCTCGCAGGACATGGACTGCATGATTGACGCATCGGGAGCAATGGGCGCAGATTGGCTGGATTGCTCGGAACTCACGCGCTCGGCCACATCGTCTGCCGCTTGCATCGCGGTCGAACCGAACGCGTCGGCGATGATGAACGAAGACATCTTGGGGAAGGAATGCACCACGCCATGCGACGCGGGCGCCGACGAGCAGCCTGCAAGGGCGAGCATCAAGAACAGAACGACGAGACCCTTCACCGCAATCCCTCCCTCAAGAACACATGGGAGATGCACCCAGCATAGTGCATCTCCCATGCGCGTCATATAGCAAATAGCTACCGAGAGGAAGGAACCCCTAGAACTTCTTGCCCTTCATCTGCTGCTCCATGGCGCGGAGCATGTCCATGTCCGCGTTCCCGGAGCCGCCGCCCATGCCAGCGAAGGGGTTGCCGCCGCCGAAGCCGGGCATGGCGCCCATCCCGGGCATGCGCATCTTCTTACCCTTCTTCCCCTTCTTGCCCTTCTTGCCGCCCTGGGCCTGCTGCGTCATCGCGCGCATCTTGCCCATCATCTTGTTCATCTCGCCCCACTGCTTCATGAGGTTGTTCACATCGGTGGGGGTGGTGCCGGAACCGCGCGCGATGCGGGCGCGGCGCTGGCCGTTGATGATCGAGGGCTTCAGGCGCTCCTTGGCGGTCATGGACTGGATCATGGCCTCGATCTTGTCGAGCATCGACTCGTCGAAGTTGCCGCCCATCTGGTTGAGCATGCGCTGGCCGCCGGGCAGCATGCCGATGAGCGACTTCATGCCACCCATCTTCTTGAGCATGCGCATCTGATCGAGGAGGTCGTTCATGGTGAGGCCGTCGCGCAGCATGCGCTCGGCGTCCTCGAGCTTCTGCGCGTCCGCGACCTCCTGCGCCTTCTCGATGATGCCCACCACGTCGCCCATGCCGAGGATGCGCTTGGCCATGCGGTCGGGGCTGAAGACCTCGAGTGAGTCGGGCTTCTCGCCCATCGACACGAACTTGATGGGCTTGCCGGTGACAGCACGCACGGAGAGCGCGCCGCCGCCGCGGGCGTCGCCGTCGAGCTTCGAGATGATCACGCCGTCGAAGTCGGTGCGGTCGGCGAAGGTCTGGACGACGTTCACGATGTCCTGACCGGTCATGGCGTCGACGACCATGAGCACCTGGTCGGGCTTGACGGCGTTCTTGATGTCGACCGCTTCCTGCATCATCTGCTCGTCGATCTGCAGGCGGCCGGCGGTGTCGACGATCACCACGTCGCGCATCTTGTCGACGGCCTCGCGGATGGCGCCCTGGGCGATCTCGACCGGGTGCGCGCCGTCGCCGCGGAAGACCGGCACGCCGATCTCGCCGCCGAGCGTGGCGAGCTGGTCGGCGGCGGCGGGGCGGTAGACGTCGCACGCGGCGAGCAGCGGGCTCTTGCCCTGCTTCTTCAAGAGGTAGGCGAGCTTCACGGCCGCGGTGGTCTTACCGGAGCCCTGCAGGCCAACAAGCATGATGACGTTGGGGATGCGGCTCGAGAGGACGAGCTTGCTCTCGGTGGAACCGAGGAGCTCCACGAGCTGGTCGAGCACGATGCGCACGACGTTCTGAGCCGGGGTGAGCGAATCGAGCACCTCGGCGGTGAGGCAGCGCTCCTTCGTGGCGGCGACGAAGTCCTTGACCACCTTGAAGTTCACGTCCGCCTCGAGGAGCGCCATGCGGATGTCGCGCATGGCGGAGGTGATGTCGGCCTCGGTGAGCTTGCCCTTGCCGCGCAGGCGGTCGAAGGTGTCGTTCAGGCGGTCGGAGAGGTTGTTGAACATGGGGGCTCCTATCGGCTCTCGCAGCTTCGAGTGGGTTGCATGCCTGGACAGCGCGCTACCCAGACAGTCCTCGCCGCTCCGCGGCTGCGGAACTCACGATGATCTGTGCAGGCATGCAGCCCTGCGCAGAAATCCGTACTCGTGGCGGGTACTCAGACGGTTTAATTGTACCGCAGGGGGTGACGATGGAACCGTTCCTGATCCATATTTTGGCGGGGCGAGCAAGCCCTCACTATCTCTCGGAACACACATTTCGTTATATCTCATGCCAGCTTTACCGCTTGCCACGTTAAATCATCCATTCACCGGTATTAAAAATAGGACAAGACATATAGATAAGACTGGTATTAAGATTCAAGACAACGTATGCATACGATTAACAATCAAGGAGGTCTTCAGACTCAAGGAGGCACATATGCCCTCAATCTCACGCAGGTCGTTTATCGCAACAGGAACGGCTGGAATGGCCTTGGCAATCGCCGGTTGTTCGTCTGGCGCTGCGACTGGTTCGCAGGAGACTCCCTCGAGAAACGTGGCCGCAACCCAATCGATCGTCGTCGAAGGTTTTGATTGGGGTCCAAACGTCACGAAAACCGTGATCGATTTTGGTAACGAAATCGACCCTGAGACGATAAGCGCTGCTGCATTTACCGTCTCTGATCGTCGACAAGATTATGTCGACGACCCCGATGCTGCAGATGGCGTCGGCATCGTGGAGCACGATCGAACGGTTTCCGATGCCTACCCCAGCGACGAAAAGGGCAATAAGGTCGAGGAGGGTTCCCGCTATGTCACTCTGGAAATGGCAGTCGGACCTTCGGATGGCAACTGTCAGATTTGGCTCGACTCGAAAAGCATGAATTTCTGGAGCGATCCCTATGAGCTTAACATTGCGCTCAGCGATGACGCCGCCCTCGCGTTTGCTGATGGCACACCGGTAGAGACGCTTGAAGTCTCGACCGAAGGGCTCATAGATTCGATGTACTGCCCGGTCATGGATCTTTTCACGTCTGAGTCCTTCGAAGCAAGCGACGGAACAGCACTCACCTACGCTTCCTTCGAGCCAGAAGCGGATGATCAGAAGCACCCGCTCGTCATCTGGCTCCACGGCGCAGGCGGCGGTGGCACCGATGTGAGGATGGCGGTCTATGACACCAAGTGCACATCGCTCGTTCAAAATGACTTCCAGGAAAGCATGGGCGGCGCATACATCCTCATTCCGCAATGCAATGGCTTCTGGCTCCAATATGAAGGCATGGGCGACGCTGACGTGCTCGATAATCCCGGCACCGACTCGATCTGGAAGCCTGCGGTCCTGGAGCTCATTGACTCCTACGTCGAGGAGCATCCCGATATCGACCCCGGTCGCATCCTGGTAGGCGGTTGCTCGAACGGTGGCTACCTCACGCTCGACCTCGTTTTCGAGCGCCCGGACTATTTCGCCGCCGCCTTCCCCATCAGCGAGGCGTACAAGGATTCCGGTATTACCGACGAAATGATCGAGTCGGTCAAGGACATCCCGATGTGGTTCGTCTACACGCATGCAGACATCGTGGTCGACCCCACCATCTACGAAGATCCTACGATCGAGCGCCTCGAGGCAGCAGGAGCTACCGATCTGCACGTCTCGGCATACGACGACGCAACGATTCTCAATGGTGAATTCGCGGGATATACCTTTGAGCAGGGCCACGAGGCATGGATTTACTTCTTCAACGGCGAATGCACCGATGAAAACGGTCTCGACATGTGGGACTGGCTTGCGAGCGCTGCAAAGTAACGCCTCATAATCCACCGGACGCAATGAAGTGCGGGGTGCACGCATCACACGTGCACCCCGCACTCACGCCAGCCATCGGGGACGGGGGTTATTGGCTGGCGGCTTTGTCGGCTCGCCGGTTGGTTCGCCAGCCAATAACCCCCGTCCCCGATGGCTGGCGAAGACGCACCGCTTACGCTCCTACGAGGGCGCGGCAGAAGTCGTGGGCATCGAACTCTTGCAGGTCCTCGATACGCTCCCCTACGCCCACACGGTAGATGGGAAGGCCGAGCTTAGAGGACACGGCGAGCGCGATGCCGCCCTTGGCGGTGCCGTCGAGCTTCGTCAAGATGATGCCGTCGAGGCCGAGTGCCTCGTTGAACTCAAGTGCCTGGTTGAGGCCGTTTTGTCCGGTACCGGCATCGATTACCAGCACGACACGTACGGGCATGGGGCCGGCAGCGCACTTCTCCGCGCGCTTGCGCGTGACATTCACGACCTTTGCAAGCTCGCGCATAAGGTCGCTCGAGGTGTGCAGGCGCCCCGCCGTATCGATGAGCACGAGGTCGGCGTTCTGCTTGTCGGCCTCATCGAGCACGTCATAGCACACGCTCGCGGGGTCGGAGCCGCGGTCGCGCTTCACCACGGGCACCCCCGCACGCTGGCCCCACACATCGAGCTGTTCGATAGCGGCAGCGCGGAACGTGTCGGCCGAACCGATCACCACACGCTTGCCCGCCTCGTGCGCGGCGCTCGCGATCTTTCCCACGGTCGTCGTCTTGCCGGCGCCGTTGATCCCAACGAAGAGCACGCATGAGGGAGTCTCGCGAAACGGATCGACCTCGATGGACGTGAAGCGCTGCTCGAGTTTATCGGCGAGCGCCTCACGGAGCTGGTCGGCGGTCTTCAGGTTCTTGCGCGCGGCAAGGTCGCGCAGATCGTCCGAGACGTCCATGGCGATCTCGGCACCCATGTCGCCCATGACGAGCGTATCCTCGAGCTCTTCCCAGAAATCTTCGGTGACCTCGCCGCCGAAGTAGAAGAGCTCGTTGATGGCCTCGCGGCTGCGCTCGAGCCCGCGCGCGAGCGCGTCAAACAATCCCATTATGCATCCACGACCTTTCCTGTTGCGCGGTCGAGCTTCTGGCTCACCACACGGCTCACGCCGTCTGCCTGCATCGATACACCGTAGAGCACGTCAGCGTCCTCCATGGTGCGCCGCTGGTGCGACACCACCAAAAGCTGCGTAGAGCGGCGCAGCACATCGATGGCGTCGAGCAGCTTGGAGAGATTCGAATCGTCGAGAGCGGCCTCGACCTCGTCGAGCACATAGAACGGCACCGTACGCGTGCGGTACACGGCGAAGAGCAGCGCGAGCGCCGTGAGGCTCTTCTCGCCACCGCTCATAAGCGTCATCTTCGTGATGCGCTTGCCGCGGGGCTGAGCCACCACCTCGATGCCGGTCTCGCTCGGATGTTCGGGGTCGGTCATCTCGAGATGCGCCTGACCTCCCGGGAAGAGCATGGCGAAGACCTCGCGGAAGTTCTCGTCGACCTTCTCGAAGGTGGTAAGGAAGGCGGTGCGCATCTTGCGATCGATCGCAGCGCTGATCTTCGTGAGCGACTTGCGCGCCGCCTCGAGATCGGCGAGCTGGGCGGCGATGTAGTCCGCGCGCTCGCGCAGGCGCTCATATTCCTCCATAGCGACCTGGTTCACCGGACCTAAGTTGTTGATCTGGCGCACGAGGTCTTGCAGCTCGCGCATGCACGCATCGCGATCTTCGGGCTCCGGCAGCATGAGCGCTTCTTCGAGCACCGTCGTGCCGTCGGCCGTGATGGCCTGAATCGCGCTTTCCACCTGCACCTCGAGCTTGCCGCGTTCAACCTGCACGGAACTCTGGGCAGACATCGCTTCGTCGACCTCCGCCTTCGCAGCGGCAACCTCGGTCTTGGCGTCCTCGATGGTCTTCTTGAGCGAAGCGGAATCGGCCTCCTCAAGCGATGCCTGGTCGCGCAAGCGCGCCGCCCACTCCGTCGCGCGCTCGGATAGCGCGGTGTAACGATCGTGTAGCGGGTCAACGCGTAGACGCAGCACCTCGAGCGAACGAGCCGCCTGCGTCGTGGCACGGATACGGCGATCGAGTCCCTCGAGGCGCCGCTCGAGTTCGGGCACGCGACCCTCGAGCGAGCGGACGCGCTCCGAAGCCTGGGCACGGCGGACGCGGGCGTCGCCAAGCTTGGTGGCAGCTTCCGCATCCTCGCGACGCAGACGATCGAGCTCATCGGTTGCTTCAGCGATTTCCTGGGCGAGCTCACCGGCCTTCGCCCGTGCCTCATCGCGGGCGCGCTCGAGCTCCTCGGCGCGCGGGGCGGCGGCGCGTGCCTGCTCGGCAACCTCCGCACGTCGCCGCTCGAGCTTCGAATACTCGGCCTGCGTGCTCACGAGCGACTGCTCGAGTCTGCCCGTCTCCTCACGAGCGGAACGAAGCTCACCCTCGAGCTGGGCGATCTCGCCTGCAGCATCGCGCTCCGCAGCTCGTGCCACATCGAGCGCACGCTGGCCTTCCACCACGCGCGCCGAAGCCTCATCGAAAACCGTGGAAAGATCGGGCTCGATATCATCGAGCTCGCGGATGCGGCGCTTGCGCTCAAGGATGCCCGCAGACGAATCCGCCTGCTTGCCCAGGCGAACGACGCCGCTCGCACCCACGCGCGCCCCATCCCGGCTCACGTAGACGACGCCGGGGACAACGGGGGCAGCGAGCGCTTCCACGAGCGAATCGACGAGATAGACATGGCCGAGAAGCGACGAAACAGCCTCAAAATAACCCTCGCGTACGCGAATGAGGTCCAAAAGGCGGCTTCCGGCGGCGTCGGGAACGGCATATGCACCGGCGCTATCCCGCGCGATGAGCGTGGCGGTACCCGAAACGTCCTCCTGGCACAGGCCTGCCTCCCCTGCCGCACGCATGCGCTCGCGGTTGTCGAACACGAGCGCCTCGACATCGCTTGCAAGCAGCTGCTCGACAAGTTCTTCAAGCTCTGCAGGCACCTCGATCACATCGCCGAGACGCGCTTGCACGTCGAGCCGGTCATCGCGTGCGAGCGCGGCGGCGAGCGCCGAGGACTCCCCCATGCGCTCGTCGAGGCGCTTCAAGCTCGCGAGCTCGGAGCGCACCTCGGAAAGGCGGCCGCGCGCCTCGGTTTCCTTCGCACGGAGCTCCTCGAGCGCGCGCTCGGCGCTGCCGCTCGTCTCACGAGCCTCGTCGAGATCAGCCCGCGCGGAAGCGAGCAGCTCCTCGAGCTCCTCGATACGGCGTCGGCGCGCCTCAAGCGAAGCCCTCACGTTATCCGCGCCCTCCTGGATCTGCTCCAGGCGCGAGGCGAACATGGAATCTTCCAGTTCAGCATTGGAAAGCGCCTCGCGCGCGCGGGCGAGTCCGAGCGTGGCATCGTCTGCGGCGCGCTGCGCCTGGCGCTGTTCGCGCGTCGAGGTGGCGATGCGTTCGTCGAGCTCCAAGCGGCGCTCATGGGACGCCCGCGCGGCGGGCTCGAGCTGCGCCACGTCGTCTTCAGCCACAGCAAGCGCAGCCCGAACCTCGTCGAGCGCGGCACGCGCCTGCTCGAGATCCTCGCTCACACGGCGGCGCTGGTGCTCAGAGCCAGAAAGGGTGCCGCGCATCTCGGAGAGACGGCTCACCATGTTGTGACCCTTCTCCTCCAAAAGGCGCATGTCGGAGCCCAGGCGACCGATGATGTCCTGCATTCGCCGGCGCTGCTCACCGAGGTCGCCCACAAAGAGGCCTTTCTCCTCAAGCAGCACCTGGAGCTTCTCGAGCTCCCGCTCCTTCTCCGCTAAACGAAAGCGCGCGAGCTCGAGGGCAGCATCGCACTCCTTGGCGCGGTGCTCGCAGCCCTCCCATTCGCCACGCAGGCGCCTAAGCTCGTCCACCGCAAGGATGCGGGTGAGCTCGTTGGCGCGCTCGGTGAGGTCGCGGTGACGCCGGGCACGATCCACTTGGCGCTCGAGCGGACGAAGCTGGCGCGTGATCTCGCGACTGATGTCACGGGCACGCGTGAGGTGCTCGTCCATTGATTTGATCTTGCGAGCGGCGCGTTCCTTGCGGCGCTTGTGTTTCGAAATGCCCGCCGCCTCCTCGATGAGCGCGCGACGCTCCTCCGGCCGGCTCTGCAGGATGGAATCGAGCTTGCCCTGGGAGATGATGGAGTGGGTGTCCTTGCCCAAGCCAGAATCGTGCAAGATATCTTGGATATCCATGAGACGACAGGGGCTCTGGTTGATGAGGTACTCGCTCTCTCCGGAACGATACATGCGGCGTGTGATGGCGACCTCGTTGAAATCGACGGGCAGCACGTGATCCGAGTTGTCGAGGACGAGCGTGACCTCTGCCACGCCCACGGGCTTGCGCGCCGACGAACCGGAGAAGATGACGTCCTCCATGGCCTGACCGCGAAGCTGTTTGGCGCTTTGCTCTCCCAGTACCCAAAGGATTGCGTCTGAGATGTTCGATTTACCCGAACCGTTGGGGCCGACGATGACCGTGAGGCCGGGTTCGAACGACATGTGGGCGCGGTCAGCGAACGACTTGAAGCCCTTCAGGGTGAGTGACTTGAGGTACACGGCCGCCCCTTACTTGAACTTCTTATTGAGAATGACGCCGCCGGTGGTATAGCCCATGCGCTCAAGGGCATCAAGCGCCGCAGCGGCTTCCGCCTCTTTCTTGGAGGAACCCGTCCCCTTGCCCTGGCGCGCGCCGTCGACGAGCACCACGGCGGTGAATACGGGCTCGTGCGCAGGGCCGGAGGTATCGACGAGCTTGTAGGCAGGCGACACCTTATGGTCTCGCTGCACGCATTCCTGCAGGTAAGACTTGGGGTTGGTGGGATGCTCGGCGCGATCGGCGGCAAGGTGCGGCTTTAAGGTGCGTATGATGAACGCCTCTGCTGCCTCCCAGCCGCCGTCGAGGAAGAGAGCTCCCACAAGCGACTCGTAAACGTTCTCGAGCGCGGAGTAAAGGCCGCGGGCACCGGTGCCGGTCTCGGAGGCGCCGAAGATGATGCAGGTGTCGATGCCGAGCTCGCGGCCGACCTCGGAAAGCGTCACGCCGGAAACGAGCGAGACCTTGAGGCGCGTGAGACGACCTTCATCGAACTGGGGATAACTCTTGTAGAGCGCGAGCGCCACGACAGAACCCAGGATCGAGTCGCCGAGGAACTCGAGCCGCTCGTACGAGGCGTCGACCGGCTGGCCCTCCACGGCGGACGGGTGGGTGATGGCGCTCTGCAGAAGGTCGCGGTCACGGAACTCGTGGCCGCAGATCTCCTGCGCGAGCGCGAGCTTCTCGGAAATGCGCAAGGCCTATGCCCCCTGCTGCGTGGCCACGATGGCGTCGATCGCGTCGGACATGGACGCGATCGAGAGCAGGCGCTCCTCGTCCATCTCGATGTCGAACTCATCCTCGATGGCGGTCACGAGCTGCAGGCGCTCGAGCGAGTTGGCGTCCAGGTCGTCGAAGGTGGTCTCCTCGGTGATCGAATCGACATCGATGCCGAGCACGTCGCTCGCGATGTCGGCGACCTTCTGGAACATCTCGGTGCGGTCCATGTTGCTTCTCCTCTCGTCGCCGGAGACCCGGCGTGGATAGTCTCCCTCGATTCTACCCCATGGCAGGAACTCCTGCTGAGACAATGGGGACGGGTTCGTTTGACTCACTGAGTCAATTGAACTGCACCCCAAAACTTGGACGCGTTAAATCATAACCGCTAAGCGGCCTCGCGGAGGGCCAGCTCCCGGAACTCCGCCGGGGTCAGGCCCTTCAGCTTGACCTGCCGCCTCACGTGGTTCCAGT